>SUTY01000029.1 GCA_015152455.1 Cyanobacteria bacterium SIG32 | reverse complement strand
AGATAAACAATATGATTTAGATATTAAAAAGTTAGATACTGAACACAACGCTTTACAAACTGAATATGAATCTATCCAAGGTGTTATTCAGAAAAACGTTGACAGATCTTTCAAGGCTTTCTCTTAATGCTTAGTTACAACTAATTTATTTGTAATATAATGAATTTATGGATATTGTATCTAAAACATTATACTCTTTGGAGTTCGATAAGGTTTTGGAAAAAGTTTCTAATTTCGCTAAAACAGAGCAAAGTCGGAAACTTTGTTTGAATGCTGAAATTTTTGAAAAATTAGAAGATATTAAACTTCAATTACAATATACAAAAGAAGCAAAACGTTTGTTAGATTTGGTTTTAGATATTCCGATTGACTTTGTTGCAAATGTGGAAAATATTGCAAAAAATTCAGTCATAAGTTATTTGTCAGAAGAAGAATTGATTGATGTCGCTAAAACGTTAAAAACGTCACGTTTGGTTAAAAAGTTTTTAACTGATAATTCGGAACCTGAAACGGTATTGTATGTTTTATCTCGTGACTTGTTTGTTGATAAGGATTTGGAAGACAGAATATTTTCGACTTTTGATGAGTCATTGAATATAAAGCGAGACGCAACTGCAGAATTAAAAGGTCTATTTGCTACGCTCAGAGATTCTGAGAAAAATTTGAAAGCTAAAGTTAATGAGCTTTTGACTTCTCCAAATTTTTCAAAGCACTTACAAGAAAATATCTATACAACTCGTGATGACAGAATAGTTTTTCAGGTTATGGCATCTTCTAAAAGTAAAATCCCTGGGATTATTCATGATGTTTCATCATCCAGCAAAACCTTTTATGTTGAGCCTCAAGAAATTGTACCGTTAAATAATAAAATTCGAGAAACAAAAGCTAAAATCCACGCTGAGTTTATCAGAATTTTAACTGAACTTACTTCATTTGTGAAATCAAACCTTTCTGAATTGAAGCATACTGAAAAAATATTGGCAGAAATTGATTTTCATTTTGCAAAAGCTCGTTATGCTGTCAGAATTCAAGCAATAGAACCAGAATTAGAACAAAACCAAGAAATTTCCTTAGAAAATATGCGACATCCGCTACTAATTGGTGTAGTTGATGATGTTGTTTCTAACAATTTTGAAATCGGCAAAGATTATAAATCCGTGATTATTACAGGTTCAAACACTGGAGGTAAAACAGTTACTATAAAAACAATAGGTCTATTTATATTGATGGTAAAGGCGGGATTGTTTTTACCTTGCACTATGGCTAAAGTTTATCCGTTTAAACAAGTTTTTGCTGATATTGGTGATTCTCAAAGTATTCAGCAAAGTTTGTCAACGTTTTCTGCTCATATGACAAATATTATAGATATTGTAAACAAGTCTGATAATGAAACTTTTGTATTATTAGATGAGATATGTGCCGGAACTGATCCTTTAGAGGGGGCGGTTTTAGCGCAGGTTATATTGGAAAATCTTGCAAGTAAAAAAACTTTTTCGACGGTGACAACGCACTATGGCGAACTAAAATCGTTAGAATATAATAATCCATATTTCAAAAATGCGTCAGTCGAATTTGATACAGAAAGTCTAAAACCAACTTATAAATTACTCATTGGTATTCCAGGATTGAGTAATGCAATTGCTATATCTTCAAATCTTGGCTTGGAGAAAGACATTGTTGACCGAGCAAAAAGTATATTAGTATCTCAAAAAGATCCGTCAATTTTGGTTGTTGAAAAATTGCAAGAAACTCAGCAACAGTTGTCCAAAAATCTTGAAGAAGCTGAAGAAATTAAAGAAACTTCACTTTCTGTTAAAAAAGAATATGAAGAAAACCTCTCTAATATTAAAAAAGACAAAAAGAAAACTATTAAAATTATAAAAGATAAATTTGACAGAGAATTGTTAGATGTAAAAGCTGAGATTAAAGACATTTTAGATGAGCTTCGCAGAGAAAAATCAGAAAAAATTGCTCGTCGTTCTTATGCAAGATTAGCAAAACTAGAACAAGGTTTTAGAGAAAAACTTGATGCGCATGATGAAAAAAATCAATATCTGGAAATTGATTGGCAAAAAGTTCGACCAAATGACGTTGTTATGTTGAAAGATTTACATCAACCAGTTACAATTCTAGATTTACCTGATAAAAAGGGTTCTGTGTTTGTGCAAATGGGTAATATAAAAACTAAGGTGAAAGTTGACAGATTAGCCGTTGTTGATGAAAATTACAAAGAACCACCAAAAGTTTATAAACCTAGTAGCTTTGAAAAATTTGAACTTAAGCGGACAACTGTTTCAAGTACTTTGGATTTGAGAGGGTACAGAGTTGAAGATGCACTTGATAGTTTAGAGTTTTATTTAGACAAAGCAAGTTTAGCAAACCTTTCAGTTGTTAGTATAATTCACGGACACGGTACTGGTGCTTTGAAATCTGCAGTCAGAGATTTTCTGTCAACATCACCATATGTTGCAAAATTTAGACCTGGTGAAGATGCAGAAGGTGGCGACGGAGTTAGTATTGTTGATATCGTATAACATATTTACAGAATGCGTTTAATATGCTAAAATCCCATTAGATAGGAGAATTTTGTATGGATATAAAAGCACTTAGAAATGAAAACGAATTAGTAGATTTATTCTGTAGTTTGGCAGAAATTCCTTCACCGTCATTGCACGAAGAAGCTGTTGTTGATTGGATTGTTCAGTATTGTGCAAAGAATAATTTAAAATGTGAAACTGATGATTATGGAAATGTTCATGTTGAAGTTCAAGCGACGGACTCTACAAAATCTCCTATATTACTTTCAGCACATATGGATGTTGTGGGTGATGATTCACCTGTAAAAGTTTATTTGGATGGTGATTTCATTAAGGCCGAAGGCAGAACTTTGGGAGCGGATGATAAAGCTGGTGTTGCTAATGCTTTGTATTTTGTGAATAGGCTTTCAAAATCTAATATCGCCCATGGTGGTGTAGAGGTTGTTTTTACAAGAGATGAAGAATCAGGAATGACAGGTATTCGTCACGTTGACTTTTCAAAATTAAAATCCAAATATGTTTTGGTTTTAGATAGTGATTCATTAGGACAACTTTTGACTGCAGGTGCAAGTTATACTCAAGTAACTTTAGAAATGAATACTTTTAAAGGTGGGCATTCAGGTATTGATATTGCAGATGAAACAAGAGAAAATGCTGCAAAGTTACTTGCAGATTTGGTATCAGAATTGCCACAAGGCGTATTTTATGCAGAAAATGGTCAAGTGGTGACTTCTTGTAATATTGGTGGACTTTCAGCAGGAAAACTTGAGGTTACTAATGTTATTAACACATATGGTCAAGCGACTTATTCAATTAGAAGTTCAAGCCGTGCCAAAGAAGAAGAATTAAAAGATCTTATGAAGTTCTTGGTAGAAGAATTTAATAAAGAATATAAAGATATGGCGGAAGCAAAAATAATCTTCAAAGAACATATGCCTGCATTTGAAAAAAATGAAGATGATTATATCCCAATTTTATTTGAAGCTGTTGCGAAAAAAGTTGGTATAACTCCTGAAATTTCATCTTTCCACGCGGGTGCAGAAACTCATATTTATGCAAATGAAAAAAATGCTCAAGGTGAAAAATTTGCACCTTATCTTGTAGGATTAGCAACGGTTTGCAATATGCATTCAGATAAAGAATATGTTGATTATAAAACTATGATTGAAGGTCAAAAACTTCTTCAGGCTTTATTTGAAGCGTATAATTGTTAATTTTGAATATTATTCTTGCACTTTGCCCATATTTAGTGTAAGCTAACCATAGAAAAGGGAGAGAGGAATATGGCTGTAGAAAGACAAAGAGTAGCAGAGCAAGATAAAATTCAAAGACGTTCAAATTTTGATCCAGTAGAAAGTAATTTAACTGAAGAACAAGTAAAACTTGAGGCTTCAAGATGTTTGAATTGCAAAAATCCAAGATGTGTTCAAGGATGCCCTGTTAATATTCAAATTCCTCAATTTATACAAGCTATAAAAGAAGATAATCTTGAAAAAGCTGGCGATATTATTAGAGAAACAAGTATGTTGCCATCAGTTTGTGGTCGTGTTTGTCCTCAAGAAAGGCAATGTGAAGGTAATTGCGTTTTGGGTATTAAGGGCGAACCAGTTGCTATTGGCGCTTTAGAAAGATATGTCGGTGATAATACAAAAGCTGCAGAAGTTGAAATTAAACCATCAGGTAAAAAAGTTGCAGTAGTTGGTTCAGGATGTGCAGGTATAACTGCAGCAGCTGATTTGAGAAAAGAAGGTCATGAGGTTGTTGTATTTGAAGCTCTTCATAAGTTAGGTGGAGTATTGAGGTACGGTATTCCTCCATTTAGGCTTCCAAGAGTTGTTTTGGACAGGGAAATTACTAACCTTAAAAATATGGGTGTAGAGTTTAAAACAAACGTAATTGTAGGTAAATCTATAACTTTAAAACAATTAAAAGATGACGGATTTGATGCAATATTTATTTGCTCAGGTGCTGGTTTGCCTAAGATGATGGGTATTCCTGGAGAAAACTTAAATTGTGTATTTTCGGCAAATGAGTTTTTGACTAGAGTGAATTTAATGCAAGCAGGTCGTGAAGATAGTCCAACACCGTTAAAAGTTGGTAAAAAAGTTGCAGTAATCGGTGGTGGTAATGTTGCAATGGATGCGGCAAGAACGGCAGTTCGTGTAGGTTTTGAAGAAGTTTATATCATATATCGCAGAACAGAAAAAGAACTTCCAGCTCGTTTGGAAGAAATTCGTCATGCAAAAGAAGAGGGTGTAATTTTTAAATTTTTACACGCTCCTGTTGAAATTTATGACAAAGATGGTTACGTAAACGGTATGAAATTTGAGGTTATGGAGCTTGGAGAACCTGATGCAAGTGGCAGAAGAAAACCTGTTGGCACAGGCGAATTTGTTGATGTGGATGTTGATACTGTAATTGTAGCTTTAGGAACAGGACCAAATCCTATTATTCAAAAATCAGCTGAAGCTGAAGGTTTAGAAATTTTAACCGATAAACGTGGCTATATTACTGTTGATGACACAAGAGCTACTAATCTTCCAACAGTTTATGCTGGTGGTGACGTTGCTCCTGTTGGTGAATCTAATGCCATAAATGCAATGGGTGCAGGCAAAAAAGCAGCGAAAGCAATTAATGAATTACTTAAATAGAATTTTAACGACAATAGTTATATTTTCTTTTATGGTTATGCCGAGCTTGGCATTAGAGTTTGACGTGTCAGTTGATGAAGAAATACGTAAAAACTATAATCCGTCAAAACTAGAATTGGAAAATTTACCTCCTGTGCCGAATGTGAAGCCAACAAAACAAGTGCAACCTGTAACAAGTATTCCAAAATCGCCTGCAATTCCTCCAAAGGGTACATTAATTCCTGCGGATAAAAAGCCAATTGTGCATAGTGCAGATAAATCCACTATGGTTAAATTGAAAAAAGGTACAAAATTTAAAGTTGTATCGGAGCAAAGTATTTCGGATGCTTCAAGAATTGGGGCAAGAATTTCATTTGTTTCGCAAAATTCTGTAACTCAACGTTATATAACCGTACTTAAAGGAACAACTTTTTATGGCGAAGTTGTTGATGCTCATTTGCCACAAATCTCTGGAAATGGTGGTTTGATAGAATTAAAAATAGACAGTATGTTGTATAAAGGCTCTACATATGGTGTGAACGCTAAAGTTACGAAAGTTAATGGCAGAAAGGTATTTGTAAATAATATAAAAGGTCAACGTAAATATATGAAAAATGTTGCCAAACAGGTTGATAAAGGTGAAAAATTCTATAAGAAAACCAGACGTGTATCAGGCAAATTATCGGATAATCCTGTAGGTATTATTGTTGCACCAGTTCCAACATTGGTTGGCATGGGCGCTTATGCCGTTAACCTAGTAGGTTCGCCTGTTGTTAGTTTATTCAATAAAGGTGGTAGAATTTCAATTCCTGCAGGTAGTGAATTTGAAATTAAATTAATAGAAGATGCTTATTTGTATTAATGTTACAAAGTTGTTAAACATTTGATTTTAGATTATAATACTATCGAGAGAGGCATAACTTTTAGTGGAGGATATTATGATTAAAAAGTTACTTTCACCAAAAGCAATTGCAATGTTGTTTGCAGGTTTGCTTTTAGGTATTTCTCCAACACTTGCAGGAGAAGCTGATTTGGTTGTGCCGAATATTCAACAAATTTCTTCAGAAAGTTTCAACTTATTGTTAGTTGGTATGGTTATTTCTGTGATTGGTTGTATTTTCGGTTTTATCGAATTTTTACGTATTAAAAAAATGCAAGTACACTCTGCAATGGCAGAAATTGGTAACACTATTTTTGAAACTTGTAAAACTTACTTGGTTCAACAAGGTAAATTTTTACTTGTATTAGAAGTGTTAATTGGTTTGTGTATTGCGTTTTATTTCGGTTACCTTCAACATATGGGGATTTCTGGCGTATTGACTATTCTTGCTTGGTCAGTAATCGGTATTTTGGGTTCTTATGGTGTTGCTTGGTTTGGTATCAGAATGAACACTTTGGCAAACGCAAGAACAGCATTTGCATCACTTAAAGGAAATCCGTTAAATATTTTAAATATTCCTTTAAAAGCAGGTATGAGTATTGGTGTATTGTTAGTATCAGTGGAATTAGTTTTGATGCTAACAATACTTTTATTTGTGCCAGGTCATTTAGCAGGTGCTTGTTTTATCGGTTTTGCTATTGGTGAATCTTTGGGTGCTTCTGCACTTCGTGTTGCAGGTGGTATCTTTACAAAAATCGCTGATATTGGTTCAGACTTGATGAAAATTCAATTTGGCATCAAAGAAGATGACCCAAGAAACCCTGGCGTAATCGCTGACTGTACAGGTGATAACGCTGGTGATTCTATCGGTCCTACTGCTGATGGTTTTGAAACTTATGGTGTAACAGGTGTTGCTCTTGTTTCATTCATCTTATTAGGTGTAGTTGGCGAAGCAAACCAAGTTCAATTATTAACTTGGATTTTTGTTATGAGATTCTTAATGATTGTGACATCAGTTGTTGCATACTGGATCAATGGCGTTGCTGATAAAATTTATGCTGCAAAAACCGCTAAATTTGACTTTGAACAACCATTGACAAATCTTGTATGGTTAACTTCTGTGTTATCAATTGGTATGACTTTTGGCGTGAGCCATTGGTTACTTTCACCTTTAGGTGATAATTTATGGTTAGTACTTTCAGCAATTATCTCTTGTGGTACTTTAGGTGCTGCGTTAATTCCTGAATTTACAAAAATATTTACTTCTCCAAAAGCAAAACATACTGAAGAAGTTGTTACTGCTTCAAAAGAAGGCGGAGCATCTTTAACAATCCTTTCTGGTATTGTATCTGGTAACTTCTCAGGTTTCTGGATTGGTATGGTAATTGTATTGTTAATGGGACTTGCTTATTATGCAAGTACATTTATTTCAGCAGATTTGATGGTTTATTCATCAGTATTTGCATTTGGTTTGGTAGCTTTTGGTTTCTTGGGTATGGGTCCTGTAACAATTGCAGTAGATTCATATGGTCCTGTTACTGACAACGCTCAATCAGTTTATGAATTGTCATTAATCGAAGAACGTGAAAATGTATCAGAAGAAATCGAAAAAGAATATGGTTTCAAACCTGATTTTGAAAACGCAAAACAATATTTAGAAGAAAATGACGGTGCTGGTAACACATTCAAAGCAACTTCAAAACCTGTATTGATCGGTACTGCAGTTGTTGGTGCTACAACAATGATTTTCTCATTGATTTTGGTTATCCAAAATACTTTAGGAATTCAACCTGAAATGATTTTGAATATGTTAAATCCATACACATTATTAGGTCTTTTAACTGGTGGTGCAGTTATTTATTGGTTCAGTGGTGCTTCTATGCAAGCTGTTACAACAGGTGCATATAGAGCTACTGAATACATTAAAGATAACATTAAACTTGATGATGCTAATTGCAAAAGTGCAAATGTTGCAAACTCAAAAGAAGTTGTAAAAATTTGTACTCAATATGCGCAAAAAGGTATGGTTAATATCTTTATCGCATTATTTGCATTTGCTTTAGCTCTTGCTTGTTTATCAGCACCTTTGGGTGAAAACTCAGCTCCGGTAGCATTCTTTGTAAGTTATTTGATTGCGATTGCAGTATTTGGCTTGTTCCAGGCAGTATTTATGGCAAACGCAGGTGGATGTTGGGATAATGCTAAGAAAATTGTTGAAGTAGATATGAAAGAAAAAGGAACTCCACTTCACGAAGCAACAGTTGTTGGTGATACAGTTGGTGATCCGTTCAAAGATACTTCTTCAGTTGCAATGAACCCAATTATCAAATTTACAACCTTGTTTGGTTTGTTGGCTATGGAAATTGCTATTAGCGAATCTTTCAAAGCTATTGCTCCAATTGCAGGTTGGGTATTATTAGTTGTAGCATTGGTATTCGTTGTCCGTTCTTTCTACGGAATGAGAATCCCTACAAAATAGTAATATTTTGAAGTGAAAAAGCCACCTGAAAAGGTGGCTTTTTTGTGTTATAATTTCTGTATAAAAAAGGAAATTAACATGAGTTTGACAGTATATTTAGGGATAGACGTAGGATCAGTAACAACAAAACTTGCTTTGGTTGATGAAAAAGGTAAGTATGTTGATAGTTATATGCTCAGAACTGCAGGCAAGCCTGTTATGGCAGTTCAAAAGGGTTTGAAAGAATTATTTGCTAAAAAAATTACTGATTATGATGTAATGGGTGTAGGTACAACAGGTTCAGGCAGAAATCTTGCAGGGGCATTGGTTGGTGCAGATATCATAAAAAACGAAATTACTGCGCACGCAGTTGCCGCAAGTACAAATGTGCCTGGAGTACAAACTATTTTGGAAATAGGTGGACAAGATAGCAAAATAATTTTACTCAGAGATGGTATCGTTACGGATTTTGCTATGAATACTGTTTGTGCAGCTGGTACAGGTAGTTTTTTAGATCAGCAAGCTAATAGATTAAATGTCCCTATTGAATTGTTTGGTGAAACTGCTTTAAAATCACAAAATCCTGCTCGTATAGCTGGTCGTTGTGGTGTTTTTGCTGAAAGTGATTTAATTCATAAACAACAATTAGGATACCCAGTTGAAGACTTGTTGTATGGGCTTTGTCAGGCATTGGTAAGAAATTATCTTTCTAATTTGGCTTTGGGTAAAGAATTGCTCCCAATTTTTTCTTTCCAGGGTGGTGTTGCAACTAACTCAGGCATGGTAAAAGCCTTTGAAGAAGCATTAGGACATAAAGTTGTAGTTCCTGAAAATCATCAAACAATGGGTGCAATTGGTGCAGCTTTATTAGCTATGGAAAATCATCAATATACAGAAGTTCCAACTAAATTTAAAGGTTGGGAAGTTGGTAATATGCATTTTTCATCAATAACTTGTGAATGTAGTGGATGTTCAAATAATTGTGAGGTAATTACAATTGTTGAAGGTGTTGATGAAATTCAGCACGTTGAAAAAATTAAAGATATCAAAGGCAACATAATCGCTCGTTGGGGCGGAACTTGTGGACGCTGGGATATTGCATAAGGAGTAAATATGACTGAAGGTTTATCACAATTTGCAAATTATGAATTAGGTGAGGCTTTTTTTGAAATTACTAATTCAATGGTAATAAAAGACGGAATTCCTTTTTCTAGAATAGGCGACTTTGAACTGGTTTCTCCAAGTTGGCGTAAATTGGCAGATAAGCCTGATAAATCTCCTCAAGATATCCAAAAAATTGATGAAGATTATAAAACTGAAATTAAAGATTTGGCTGATTCTTGTATTATTTATATGGCAGCCAAAATTAATTCTAAAAAATACAGTTTTACATTTGATGAATATAAATTATTTTTGCAGGCTACTAATGCTGGTAAAAATACAATTCCTGTTGATAAGGCTGAACTTGAAGTTTATAACAGTGAGATAAAAAATCTGTTTAAAAAACTTGCTAATCATGGTGAAGCCGCGGGGGATGATTTAATTGATCATAAGGACATGGCAGCCTATATTTATGCTCTAGATTTAAAAGCAAAACATTCCGAAAACAGCGAATTTCAAGGTTTTTATCTTAATGGCAAAATTACTCCTCTCGATTATGCGGTTGCGTACAAGCATTTAAGAGAAGATGGTGAAAACATGTTTACTTTAAAATTAAGACAAGCGTACAAAATTTTATTTGAAAGCTAAAATAGAAGCCTCCGTTATCGGAGGCTTCTATTACGTTTCCCAAATCTTTTTGCCTTTTCTTTTCCAACGAACCTATTGCAATAATGCTTCCAACATTTCAGCATTTCTGCTTGCTGTTGTTGATTCTCTTACTTTTTGTTTGTAAATGTAAGTTCGCAGAGCCTCTCTAATCAATTCGCTGCGAGAGCGATTTTCACCATCAGCAACTTGATCGATTTTGTTCAAAAACTCTTCGGGCATAGAAATTAATACTCGTGCCATATATTCTCCTTTTTTTTGTGTTCAGCTCTGATATATTAATAAAAACTTTTTGATGCAAAAAAGTGCTATTTTTTATATAGAAAATATATACTAATTTTTAAAATGCTCGTCTGGAGTGGATTTAAGGATATTGGTTTTCTTAACATAACTTAACAAAAGACGTTAGAAAGTTTTGTGTTATAATTTCTATCATGAAAGCATTAATTCAAAGAGTAAAAGAGGCTTCAGTTACAATAGATGGCAAATTGTATTCCAAAATAGGAAAAGGTATTTTGGTTTTTGTTGGCGTAGAAAAAGAAGACCAAAATATTAATGCTGAAAAACTGGCAGAAAAAATTGTTAATCTTAGGATTTTTGAAGATGAAAATGAAAAGATGAATTATTCAGTTATAGATGTCGGTGGAGAAATTCTGGTTGTTTCACAATTTACCCTTTGTGGTGATTGTAAAAAAGGTACTCGTCCTAGTTTTGATAAATCAGCGCCGTTAGATAAGGCTATAGAGTTGTATGACTATTTTGTAGATAGGGTAAGGCTTTCTGGGCTTAAAACAGCTACTGGAAAGTTTAGATCAATGATGGATGTTGCCTTAATAAATGATGGTCCGGTTACTTTTTGGATAGAAAAATAGATTAATACTTGCCAAATTTTATTTTTTGTGTTAAAATAAGCATACAAATTTGTAAATTATATCGATATTTTTTTATTTCGAGGAGTAGTTTAAACTAATATTATCATTTTAATTAAGAGGCTTTCAAATTATGTATGTGAACAAGTGCATTAAGTGCGGTCGTGAATTCGAGACAAAAAACCCCAAAAGAGTTATCTGTCCTGATTGTTTGTATCCTGATAAAAAGATGATTATTTCACCTATGACAGAACCTTCTGAGAGTGTAAAACCAGCAGAAGATAAACCTGTTCAAAGTTATAGCACAGAAGAACAACCAAAATTCTATAGTAGCTACAGTGCTGGCGAAGGTAGAGAAGATCGTCCACAAAGAGATTATAACAGACCTAATAACAATTATAGAAACAATAATTATGGCGGTGGTCGTCCTCAAAATAGAGATAACCGTGGTGGCTATAATCGTGACAACCGTCAAGGTGGTTATAATAGAGATAATCGTGGTGGTGGTTACAATCGTGACAATCGCCAGGGTGGCTATAATAGAGGCGGTTATGGTGGTCAACGCCCTCAACAGGGTGGGTTTAACCGAAACAACAGATTTAACAATCAAAGGCCACAACAACGTCGTCCAATGAAGCCAAAAGCTCCAAAACAACTTTTGGTAAGTAAGGAACAATTAGAACAAATTGAATTGTTGTATAAATTGATGCTACCATTACCTAACCCTGATGCACATGAAGTAATTGGTGAAAAAATTGGTTTGGAACCAAGAAAAGTATTTTTTGGTATAAATTTAGTAAGACAAAAAATGATGTTGCCAAAATTACCGTTCCCTAAACGTAAATTGGCTATTTCACCAGATCAATTATTTGCTATTAAAAATTTATATGAACCATTGTTGCCATTGCCTCCAATTGGTTGCCACAAAATAATTGCAGCTCAGTTAAAAATGGATGAATGGCGTGTTCACGTTGGTATTGGCTTGATTCGTTCACAAATGGGATTAGAACGTTGGAACCAAGAACGTGAAGATGCTCCTGCGGAATTTAAAAAAGTTGCAGAAGAAGTAGCTGAAAAACCTAAACGTGGAAGAAAAGCTAAAAAAGAAGAAGAATAATGACAAAGTTTATTTCTGTTGGTAAGATTTTAAACTTCCATGGTATTCAAGGCGAAGCAAAGGTTGGTTTTTCTAAAAATCAGCAAGATTTCTTTTTGAGTTTAGAAAATGTTTTTGTGAAAGTTGATAACGTTTACAAAAAGTTGAAAATAACTCGTTCTCGATTGAATAAAACTTTTGCTATTATCAAATTTGAGGGAATTAATTCTATCAATGATTTAATTCCTTTGAAAGGTTGCTTGCTTTTTGTAGAGGAAGAAACAATTAGAGAAAATCTCGAAGAAGATGAGTTTTTGATAGATGAGCTTGTTGGTTTAGATGTTTTCGATATTGAAGGTGAGAAATTAGGTTTTGTTGTTGGCGTTTCTAATAATGGCGCTACAGACTTGTTATCAGTGAAAACCAAAACAAAAAAAGTTTGTCTTGTTCCATTTGTTAAAGCTATTGTTGTTGATGTTAGTTTAAAAGATAAAAAAGTTGTTATTAACAATTTAGAAGGATTGTTAGAATGATTTTTGATGTTTTAACGTTATTCCCTGAAATGATAGAAAACCATTGTAAATATAGCATTCTAAAACGTGCTATAGAATCAGGTGTTGTTGAAGTTAATACGGTTAATCCACGAGATTATACTTTAGACAAACATAAAAAAGTTGATGATACCCCATACGGCGGTGGGGCTGGAATGGTTTTGATGGCTCAGCCTTATGTTGACGCTTATGAAAGTGTAAAAAAACAAGCGAATTCAATAACTGTTATGTTATCACCTCAGGGTGAACCAATGAATGAAAAATTAGTTTTAGATTTGGCAAAATATGACCAAATCATTATGCTTTGTGGACACTACGAGGGGTTTGACGAAAGAATAAGAGATATAATAAAACCAAGAGAAGTGTCATTAGGTGATTTTGTGCTTACAGGAGGGGAATTGCCTGCTTTGTGTCTTATTGATGCTGTAAGTCGTAAAATTGAAGGGACTTTGGGTAAAATAGAGTCTGCTCATGATGATAGTTTTGCTGATGGTTTATTGGAATATCCTCAATATACAAAACCTCGAGAATACAGAGGATTACGTGTTCCTGATGTTCTGCTTAATGGTAATCACAAAGAAATTAACGAGTACAGACAAGCTGAACGCATTAAGCGAACAAAAGAAAGACGCCCTGATTTACTCAATTAGCGGATTTTATTATTTGTTCCAATTCCTAAGCCGTCTTTGAAGAACGAGAATACTGCCATTGCAGCAAGACCAATTGCAGAACCTTTGGCTACTTTACTATTTTTTGCAAATAAAGCAGTTGCTCCAAGCGCAAAAGGAATTACGTCTGAAACTAAACTTGCACCAAAACCTTTGCAATAACCAATGAAAGAATTACAGAACCCACGGATATTTTGTCCAAGTTCCCATCTGAAAATTCTATCTTTCATTCGGCTTTTTGTCAAACTTGGTTTATCTAAAGACATTGTGTTATTTAGGTAATAGTGAGCTGCTTCAGCACCTTTGGTTTTCATACGTTCGTCAGCTTTTATTTTTGCCCAATGGTGCGCATCACGAGCACAAAGATAAACGGCTGTTGCACCAACACCTTTTGCTATGTATTTACCATAGTTGTTTCTTATAGCCGTAATTATGCTCATAGTTTCTTATACTCCTTTTGTTTTTCGTTGCTTTTTACTTCAAATTCTTTTTGTACAACTTGTCCTGACATTTTCAAAAGAATTTCGTTTGCAAGAATTGCATCTTCTCCATAAGAGCTTGTACTGTTTCTCATATTTTCAAGGACTTTAACAGTGTAATCATCACCTGTTACTTCACGAGTGCTTAATGCAGTTAAAGCAATGAATTTAACTGGTTGGTATGGGTCTTGCAACATTTTGTTGATTAATGCAGTAAGAGCTTTGTCATCACGTCTGGATGAATCTTCATGTAACCTTGCTTGTACTTCTTTTGCACCCATTAAACGAATTTTTTTATCTTGACTATTTAAGTAGTTTTCAAGATTTTTTATATAACTGTCAGTTAATAAAACTATATCACGTTTTTCAGTTTTCTTTTTATCATCAGTTGTTGTGGTTGTCGTTGTAGTAGTGGTTGTTGTATTTGTATTGTTATTTGCATTACCACTATTTTGACCATTTTGTCCTGGCCCCCAAGTATTTGTGTAATAATCTGATGGGTAACAAGGGTATTGAGGAGCATTTACATTATAAACTGGAGCAGGAGCACCTGGTGCTGCTACTGAAGGATTAAATATTTGTATGTTAACACCTGAATAATTAGGAACTGGAATATTTTGAGGTTGTTGTTGTGGATATGTTACAGGTTGTGGGGAATAAACCTGTTGTGTAGGAGGTGTACAATAAGTTTGCCCTGGTTGTTGACCAGGCATAATTGGTTGTTGCACATTATATTGATTTACACCATTTTGCATAATACTACCTTTTCCTACTTATATCTATAAAGTCATGAAATCTGAAAATATTGCTATTTTTTGGCAAATTTTAAGAAATATTAAGTAGCTTTTTATAATTTAATTAAAAAGGTATAATATTAGCATGGATAATTTTGAAAAAAATTGGTTATCTCAAAGACCTCAAAGTCTTTGTAATATGTGTGGTAGATGTTGTAGATGTTCAACAACTTCGTTTACTTACGAAAAGTTACTGGAGCTTCAAGCTGAAGGGGATCAGGGTGCAATAGATTTTTTAGAATTGTTTGAACCGTATGACTCAATTGAAGCTGCTCGTGAAGTATCTCCTGAAATTGTTGACAATATTATAAAGGGTTTAAAAGAAGACGGAAATTTTGTAGAGGAGGACATGACATTTTATCATTGCCGCTTTATTGGTGATGATAATTTATGTACTCGTTATGAAAGCAGAAAAACGCTTTGTGACCACTTTCCTGCTTCTCCTTGGGCAATTGTGCCACCTGGATGTGGGTTTGAAGGTTGGCTCTTTATGAAACGTGAAGAAAAAAAACAACAAATTAGAAAAGTAAAAGAAGATTTATTAGAATTGCAGTTATTGAAAACAAAAACTTCAGATCCTGAAACTATGGCTAAAATAATTGCAGTTGAAAATAAAATGCACAAAACTATTGAACATTATAAAAAGCATGGTGCAGAATTTTGGTAAAAAAGAGGCAAAGCGCCTCTTTTTTTACATGCCTGAATTTAGTAACTTCATTTTGTAAAACTCAGTGTTGATATTTAATTTAGTTCCTATATCAAGTAGCATTTGTACAAATTGTTTGTCTTTTGAGCGACCTGTTTTTTGAGAACTTGCTATAATATCGCCAATTTTGTGGAAAATTCTATTAAAATAGATATTTTGAGCTTCAGCAATATCAATTTCAAGTTCTAATTTTTCGACATTATCAAACAATTCAAGCAAAACATCTGCTTGTTGACTTTCAAAACTATGAGCCAAACGATTTATATTTTGCAAAATTTTCTTTGCAAAAATCTTATTAGACGGTGTTTTGTCAAGTTGAATATCCATTTTTCTTGCTTCAAAATTAATTTCAAATGCTTGTTGAAGTAAGGTTGGATCTACAAAACCACCAGAATGAGCAACTAAGTCATTAAATTTATGACTTAATGCGTAAGAAGCTGAAATTTTGAATTCGTTAGGAATTGTAAGTCCAAGGTTTTGCATGTGATAAATTGAACCTTTACCTTCGTCATACATTTGTTGGTATGCCTGAGCAAATTTGCCAAGTTTACCTTTAAGCATGATTTGAAGGATTTTACGTCTTTCTTCGATAAAGATATCTTTTAATGTGAAGTATTCTTTGCCAAAACTTTCATCTAAACCTCTAATAATTTCGGTTAGCGGATTTAGCATGTATGTTTTGATCAAATTAGTTTTAATTTGATTGTATTCTCCTTCGTCAGAAAATTCTTTTATAGCGCAGTGGAAATCTCCTCCAGAGAATTGCATCAATGCAAATATTTGGTTTACAGTTTCAAATGTGATTTTAGACTTAATTTCCAAGTGTCCGACAATAAATGTGGAATTTCCTTTTTGTACTTTTTGGTAATCGTGACGCTTAATTGAATAGCAATAAACGTCTTCTTCATCTTCAAAATCTTGATAAAGTGAAGATATACCCCATAAACTTGTAATTTGTTTTGCGGTTACAATTGAAGGTTTTACAAATTTTTCATATATATCTTTTCCAGTTCCATGTTCTTGTAAATTACTTTTAGCTTCTGCCAAAATTTCTAAGAACTTTTTCTCAAAATCTTTTTTGCTGAAAGTTTTAGCTAATTGCATTGCACGAGCTGCGTATTTCATAATTTGTACGGTTTCTATGCCAGAAATTTCTGAGAAGAACCAACCACAACTTGTGTACATTAATTGAGCTTGTCTTTGCATTTCCAATAGTTTCATTGCTTTGACTTTGTTGTCGTCTGATAAATCTGGCAAGAAGTAGAAACTTTGGAATTTTTTAACATTAGACTCGGATCTGTCTAAAATAACGTCAATATACGCATTTCTAATATCCCAGACGCTCGAATTGAAATAATGAGGTCCTTCTTTTTCAAAAATTTTGATAAGTTCATCTCGAAGATAATCCAAGGCATCTCTTAAAGGTTTTCTCCATTTTTGATTCCAACCTGGGTGTCCACCGGTTGAACATCCACAATCTTCACACCATCTGCCTACACCGTGGAAGCAACTCCAAGAAGATGCTTGTTTAATATCAACCTCATAATCACTTTTGTATTTCGCTAAATATTCTGCGTAATTGGTTATTTTAAAGCCTTCATCTTCTGCTCTTATTTTCAATACGTATGCTAATGCCATATCACCAAATTTTGTATGGTGACCATAGCTTTCGCCATCAGTTGCTATGTTGATCAATTGTGGGTAATCTCTTAAATCAGAAACGCCTTCTTTTAATCTTCTAATGAATTTGTTTCCGTCTTTCAATAGTTCGTCAAAAGCTACAGAACGAGAAATTGCGCCATCATAGAAGAATAAATCAATAGTTTTTCCAGGAGCTGATTTTATGTTATATGTGTATGAACGTGCTGGATCTATGTTGCCCCAACTTACGTCAGTCCATTCTTTATCTGTGCTTTTTTTCATTTTTAATGCTTGATATGGTGAAAGAACTGTAAATTTAATGCCGTTTTCTACCAAAACTCTTAAAGTATCGTCATCAACAGCAGTTTCAGCAAGCCAAATACCCTCAGGTTTTCTACCAAAACGATATTCAAAATCTTTTATACCCCATTTGACTTGAGTTTGTTTGTCTTGTTCATTTGCTAATGGCATAATCATGTGATTATAAACCTGTGCCATAGCGTTTCCATGTCCGTCGTGTTCTGCGATACTTTCGATATCAGCTTTGATTATTCTTTCGTATGTAAGTGGTGAATAATGTTCAAGCCAAGACAAAAGCGTTGGACCAAAGTTAAAGCTCATATGTTCATAATTGTTAATCATATCAAGTATTCTGTTTCTGTTATCAACAATTTTAGAAACAGAATTTGGATTATAACATTCTTTAGTGATTCTTTCGTTCCAATCGTGAAACGGTAGAGCGCTATCTTGAAGTTCAATTGCTTCTAACCATGGATTTTCTCTTGGTGGTTGATAAAAATGACCGTGGATTGTTAAAAATTTATCATTATTCGCCATACTTAACTCCGTGTGTTTTTAAATTATTTTTTTACTTCATCTTTTTTCTTTTGTGTTAAAACAGTGAAATTTTCTGCGTCCATCCAAACATCACCTAAAGCATTGGAAAATACACGACCGCTGAATTGGATTTCGTCACCAGCGTTCAATTCAATGTATTTTTCAGCTTCTGTTCTTTTTAAGAATATTTTCATTTCAGACAATGGAATGTTGTGATCTTTTACATCATCTCGTTGAATTAAAAAAGTTATATAATCTTCAGAACTTCTCATTGCAGGTTTATAATCAAGTCCAAGAGTAGAAAATTTGTCAAATTTACCCTTGATTGTTACGTATTTATTAAGATATTTTGCAGGATTGGCAATCAAATCCAAGGAATTTGTCAAAACTTGTGCTTGTGCAACTTGTTGAACAGAAGTCGGTAATGATACGCTTTCTGCAAACGTTTGCGGTGCAATGACTAAACTTGCCATTATTGCTATTGTTAAAACTCTCAATTTATTATTCATTTTTTTATCCCCTTTATGAATATTCTACCATAATATTTGTTTTTTGGTAACTACCCAAACAGATTTTTTAAATATATTGTTGAAAAAAAATATTTGTGTTACACTGGTTGTGTGTGGAAAAATTGTAATATCAACACTTTATAAAAGGAGAAAGTTATTATGACAACAAAAGAATTCTTTACAACATCAGAAGAATTAAAACAAATTATGTCAGCGGCTCGTGCTACAATTTCAGCTCCTTTCTTTGGCAACAATGTTGAAGAAGTGAAATCTGTATCAGAGGCTTACAAGTTGGCAAAATCAAGCTCAGGTACTATTGAATTGACAGGCATGCCTGTATTCAAACCTGAAAAATTAGGTTTACCTGCTGGTGCAAATCAATTGTTATTCAACGATGGTACAGTAGTTGGACGTTGTGCGGCTGCTAGAAAAATCGTTGGCGAACCAGGTTGCGATTTAGGTTATTTATTACCAATTATCCGTGAAGCAATTTATTCTACACGTGATAAATTGATGTATAAAACCGAAGCAGTTGTTGGTTTAGACAAAGACTTTATGGTAAAAGCTCACTTGATGATTCCAGAAGGATTTGAAAACGTTATGTATTCTTGGATGTTAAACTTCCAATATATGAACGAAGAATACTCAAATATGTATTCTGAATCAAGAGAATTACCAGATGGTGACATCTACGTATTCTCTGATCCTGATTGGACTCACCCTGACTTCCCATATGGTTTGACATTCTTTGATCCTGAACACAACTGTGCTTGTATTTTAGGTATGAGATACTTTGGTGAACACAAAAAAGGTACATTAACTCTTGCTTGGGGTTGTGCTGCTCGTAACGGTTATGCATCTTGCCACGGTGGTATGAAACGTTATAACCTTGACGGTGGAAAATCATTCCAAGTTGCAGTATTTGGTTTGTCAGGTTCTGGTAAATCTACAATTACTCACGCAAAACACAACAACAAATACAATATTACAGTTCTTCATGATGATGCGTTTATCATCAACGTTCAAGACAAATATACAATCGCTTTGGAACCAGCTTACTTTGATAAAACTGCTGACTACCCAATCGGTTGTGACGATAACAAATACATTTTGACTCAACAAAACAATGGTGCAATTCAATTGGCTGACGGTAAAGTTGTTTCTGTTACTGAAGATATCAGAAACGGTAACGGCCGTGCTGTTAAATCAAAATTGTGGTCACCAAACAGAGTTGACAGAATTGATCAACCAATCAATGCTATTTTCTGGTTGATGAAAGACCCTACAATTCCTCCTGTATTGAAATTGTCAGGTGCTTCATTAGGTTCAGCTATGGGTGCTACTCTTGCTACAAAACGTTCATCTGCAGAAAGACTTGCTGCTGGTGTTGACCCTAACGCATTAGTTGTAGAACCATATGCTAACCCATTCAGAGTTTACCCTCTATCAGTTGACTATACAAGATTTAAACAATTAATCGCTGATGGCGTTGATTGCTACATCTTGAACACTGGTGAATTTATGGGTACTAAAGTTCAACCTAAACATACTTTGGGTATTATCGAAGCTATTGTTGAAGGTTCAGCTAAATTCCATAAATGGGAAAACTTCTCTGATATCGAAATTATGGATATCGAAGGTTTTGATGCTTCATTCTCTAACAAAGAATATGCTGAACAATTTGTTGCTCGTATGAACGACAGAATCGGTTTTGTTCAATCTAGAGAAACTGAAAAAGCTGGTATCGATAAATTACCTGCTGACGCTTTAGAAGCATTACAAGCTGTTGTTAAACAAGCTACTTCTTTAGCTAGTGTTTAATTTTGCATAACAAAACGAAAAAGCCTCCTGTTATTCTTTCTTGGGGGCTTTTTTATTTTAAAATTTAAGCAATAAAAAAGACCCCTCTATGAACTGAACCCTAAA
>SUTY01000028.1 GCA_015152455.1 Cyanobacteria bacterium SIG32 | reverse complement strand
CTTATCCTACCATTTTTTTCAACTTTTGGCAATAGATGCAAATAATTATTCCAAAAATTCTGATAATATTGAATTACTTATCAAGATTCCTTGAATATTAAATTTGTAGCCGTATTCTGTTTTTGTAAAATATTCATCATATTTTTTTAATATATTTGCATATTTTGTTTCAAAATCAATATTATAAGTTTTGTTTATGTCTTGGATATTTAGCCCACTCATTTTTCTTAAACCTAAGAAAATTTCTTCTTCCAATTGCTCTTGTTTGGTTAATTCAGTTTCATAGGCGTGTTTGGTAGGAGTTTGAATGTAATTTTCGATTGTTTCTGTATTAGAATAGCGAACATTATCAATGTAGCCATGGGCAGCAACTCCAAAGCCATAGTAGTTTTTGTTATCCCAGTAGTTTAAATTATGTTGGGACGGTTTGCCAAAATTGCTTACCTCGTAATGATTAAAATTACTCAGAAATTCAATAGCTTTTAAGTACATATCAGCCTGGGTATCTTCATTTGGAAGGTTGTCAGGAATATGGTTGTAAAAATAGCAGCCTTCATCTATTTTTAAACCATACAAAGATATATGTTGGACTTCTAATTGCAAGGCTTGTTTTAAATCATTTGCGAAATCTTCAAGGGTTTGAGTTGGTAAACCGTAGATAAAATCTATGCTGATATTTTTAAATCCAGCAGTTTTTGCAAAATTTATAGCATTCTTAACCTGTTGTGAATTGTGACGGCGACCAATAAGTTTTAAAATTTCGTCATTAAATGTTTGGCAACCAAGACTTATGCGATTAATCCCAATAGATTTCAGGCCGTTTAAATATTCTTGAGTTAGGGTTTCGGGATTAAGTTCAACTGTAATTTCTGTATCAGAATTTATATTGAAAAGTTTAAGTAACTCTTCAAACTCGTTTACTGCTAAAAGTGACGGAGTCCCACCTCCAAAATAAAGAGTTCTAAGTTGTTCGTTTTTGTAATAATGAGAAATTTCTTTTTTTAGAGCGTCAAGATATTCTTGTTTTTTCTCCAAAGTTGGGAAAGAAACAAATGAGCAATATTTGCATTTGGATTTGCAAAATGGAATATGAATATAAACACTCGTTGCCATATTATGATTGTACTATAAATTATTAAAATATATTTGCATAGCTTAGGAAATATTCACTAATAATATTAAATAACATTGGCAAAATCCAAACCATTATGGCTGCGCCAAGTACAGGTTTGAACAGGAAGCTCAATTGAAATACGTTTACTTGAGGTGCAGTTTTTGAAATTACACCCAAAATAATATCTTGTCCCAAAGTTGCAAGCAAAATTGGCGCTGCAATTTGTAAACCCATAAATAACACGTTTGAGGACATACTAATCAAATACTGCATGTTTACAAGTTCATTTAAAGGAATACTTGTTGCATATATTGGGAATATTTCAAAACTTCTCATTAATGCTCTTATTAGCCAATATACACCACCAAGGTTTATGAATATTAATATTCCTAATAGTGACATAATTTTACTTAATATTGATACTTGGCTTGATGTTGTTGGATCCAAAACCATTGCAGATGACAAACCCATTTGCATGTTTATCATATCTGCGCCTGCATCTATTGCTAACAAAATTAATTGAGCCATATACCCAATTAAAGCACCTACAACAATATTTAATAGTATAGATAAAAAGAATGAATCCATTATCATTAAATCTTGTTTTACAAAAGGAGTTATTACTATTGTCATTAAAAGACATAATGAAATTTTTATCATACCTGGCATTTCTTTTCTGTTAAAAACAGGCGCAAGTCTAACAAAGCCTAATAGTCTTGCAAATACCATTATCCCAGCTCCAAGCATTGTGTTTAGCATTGGAAACATTTTCATTAATTCGTTTAAAATGTTTTCCATTATTTCCCTCCTTTGAATTTTGGAGGCTCAGGTAATATTTCATTTGCCGGAGGTAATGGAATTATGTATTCTTCAGGTGGAATATCAATAGAAAAATAATTGAAACCTTTGTGTAATTTTATGGTTGTTTTGTCTGTATCAATTTTTATATCCAGGGTTTCTTTTTTATCAAATAAATCTATGTTTATTTTTGTTTTTCCATTTGATTTTGGGGTAATTATAATAATTTTCTTTTGGTTATCTATTGTAAAAACAGGTTTTGCATCTAGAATTTCTTTATTTTGTACCGTAACAGATTTGACCGGTGAATTTGAAATTACCATGTAATTTTCAAATGCATACACAGGTGCGCTTAGTATTAAAAATGTTAATAGTAATTTTTTCATTTAATTTATCTTCCAAGAATTCTGTTTGTTTCTACGAAGTTAGGTTTTGGCATTGGAGTTCTAGGACTTGGCATATATTTCATTTTTTGTTGATTATCAATGAATGGAATTTTGCCAGGATTTTTCATAATATCGTTTATTTCATCTTGATTTCTGAAACGATCCTTCATTTCACCTTCAAACGGTGTTGTATATTTGTAGTAGTCAGAAGTTAGAACATATTGAGCACTTCTTGGAACTACATTGAACGCAAGAGCCATACCGTCTGTAAATAAATTGGTAAGAAGTTTTATAAAACCGACTCCCCCTATGATAATTACCAAAAATACGCCTAAAATTTTAGGAGCTGCTGCAATTGTTTGTTCTTGAACTTGGGTTACGGCTTGCAAAATACCGACAACAAGCCCGATTCCAGCCGCAACAAGTACGCATGGCATTGATATTGCCAACATTGTCATAAATCCATTTGCTAAATATTCTAATAATATTTCCATTTAAACCTCTAATTGTAACTTGTTACAAGCCCTTGAACTATCAATGCCCATCCGTCAACTGCAATAAATATCAGCAGCTTGAACGGTAGTGAAATAATCGTTGGCGACAGCATGAACATACCGAGTGCCAACAGAATGTTTGCAACAACCAAGTCTAAGACAATGAATGGTACGAAAATAATAAAACCAATTTCAAAAGCAGTCTTAAGTTCGCTTATGATATATGCTGGCGCAACCTGCCACAAAGTTATTTCTTCAGGTGATTTCGGCGGAGTTTTTTGTGAAAGTTCAACAAAAAATGCCAAATCGCTTTCTCGAGTTTGTTTCATCATAAACTCTTTTAAAGGTTTTGAACCCTCATTTATCGCAGCAATCATATTTTGGCTTTGCTGATATGGTACAGAACCCATTTCATACATTTTGCTAAATGTTGATCCCATTGTGTAAAATGTCAAAATCATTGCAAGCCCAATAATTACAATTGCAGGTGGAACTTGTTGTGTACCCATTGCAGTTTTAAGCATTGAAAATACAACAACAAATCTCAAAAAACTTGTCATACAACAAAACGCAAATGGCAGCAATGAAAATACTGACATTACTATAAGCATTTGTAAAACTGGATTTATATCTTTTAATACTGTGTCCATTAAAATTCCTTATATCTCATTTATCTTTTTTAGCATTTCTTTAATAATTGGTTGATCGCTTCTTTTTGGGAAATCTACGATTACAGGAAGTTCCTCGTAGTTTGCATCAACTCTTTTTGGTTTAATTTCTTCATCAAGTTTAGAAATTAAATTTGTGCGATCACTGTCTGATGCAACTAAAAATCTTTCATTGCCAGCTCTAATAACATATAGGTTTTTGCGAGGAGCAAGGCTGATGCTTTCTTCAATGTCTAAAAATTCAGATTTTCTGCCAAAACCGTTACCGCAAAAGAATTTTTTATATGTCATTAAGGCAAAGAAAATTAAACCAATCATTGCCATAGTATAAACTGCGAAATTTGCTATATATCCACCCATAGTCTGTAATCCTCTTATAAAATTAACTAAATATCTTCGTCATCTAGTTCAAAATCACTGTAATCAAATTCATCTTCTGTAGAAGTAGCTTCCGGAGTTGAATTATCAACAGGGACATTGTTGTTTTCTGGTGTGCCGAAATCATCAGCGACATTGTTATTTGCAACTGCTTGAGGTTCGATAGGTGCTTTTTGTGCAATAACTTCGTCAATTTTTACACCATATCTGTCATTTACGATTACAAGTTCTCCTCTTGCGATTGCTTTATCTTCAACACGCAAGGTTACTTTGTTGTTGTATATAGATGTTAAATCAACAACCATTCCGTCTTCGATTTTTTTCAATTCTCCGAGAGTAATTCTGACTGCATCGAATTCTGCGTTCATCTCAACTTCGATACTGTCCCATAAGTTGTTAGCTCCCATATTATCTCCTCCGTCATTATCTTCAATTGGTGTAATTAAGCCCAAGTTAGGGTTTAATTTAATTTCTTTTTCATAATCTCCGATTGCAAGTGTTAGTTTCTTGATATTACTGTTATCAAAAATTACCATATCTTCAGTATCAAGGTTTTTTAAATCGTGCATAGAAAATCTTGTAGAGCCGATTTTGATTTTTACGTCTAATGTGCTTGTACTGAATGTTGTGTTTTCAAATTTGTCGCCACTGCTTACGACACTTTCAGGGTTTAAAAGGGCATCTGGTAATGATACTATGAATTTACCAAATTTATTATTTTCTTCATCTTTAATAATAAAGGTTAGATGTATTACGTCGAAATTTGTACGTCTTAACTCTCCAGCAGGTGCAGGGCTTAAAAACTCTGAAACCATACCAAACATGTAATCATTGAATGTTGTAATGATTTTTGCTTCTAAATCAGTCATTTTGTTAAGGTTAAATGTTCGGTTAGGTTTTCCAAGAATTTTTTCCAAAATCAAAGCAATAGCACCTTCAGAACTTCTGAAAAACATATCGTATTGTTTATCAATACGTATTTTGGTGACAAAGTAGGAATCTTTATCTGTAAGTGGGGTAATGTTTTTGCTTATTCCAAGCATTTCAAATCTAAAACCGGGCAAGAAAAATTCGTCACACGCCTTTTGTACAATCGGTTTGAAAGTGTTTCTGTACCAATTGTATTGGGTATATAATTCTTTTGAATCTATTGAATTTATAGTCTGAGTACTCATAATTATCCCTCTGCCCCATAACTACAATAGAATATTATCCCATACTTCACATCAATCGTTTAATGGATATTTTGAAAAAAGCAAGGGATTTTTGTTAACATTTGTAACAAAATAGGGGTTATTTTTTAAAGATTGAGCTTGAAAATGTCGTAATACAACATGAAATAACAGGAATGTTACTAAGTTACGAAAGGAAATTGAGACTAAAATGGGTTTAGCAGCATCACAAGCTAGATTATTAACCATCACAGCTCGTAAAGCGGATTGTGAGTTTCAATCAATGCGTTATTCTCATCAGAAAATAGCGTTATCTCGTAATATGACTGATATTTCTAATGAATATCAAAATTCTTTAAATCAGACTAAATTAGTTTATGATTATTATGGTAATAATGATAAGTCATTGTCATTAACTTATGGTTTGATGATGACTCCAAGTGAGTTAAACGGTCATATGCCGATATTAACAACGGATAGTTCAGGTAAGATTGTATTGAATACTCAGTATGCAGCGGCAGCAAGGGCAGCTGGTATTCCACAAGAAGGTTTGGGATGTTTGCCTTCAACAACTATTCGTAATAAGTTTTTGGATGAATTGGCAACGGTTGGTATTATTACACCGATTGCAGCTGAATCTTATAAGGCAGTTACTTATGCTCAAGAAATGGGTTTAGGCACAAGTGATCTTGTAACATCAACAGTTAAGCAAATGAATTTGCAAGATATGATGGATCACTACAAATTGAATGGTAATTGGACATCATTTGGTGAGTTAAGTGCAACCACACTTAAAGAAAAAACTGGTGGAGACGCTGTATTGTATAACGGTGATGAAACTGCTGGTAATGGATCAGTAACATTAACAGATTGTAAAATTACAGATATTATTGAAGGCGATTTGCAATACATTGTAAGAGTTGGTGATGGCGATCGTGAAAGTATGGCCAAAAAATTTGAAACAGAACTAACAGATCTTTGGGAGTGGATGTTTGAAGAATTGGCAACAATGTTGAATGTTACTGGTGATGCGCAAATTGCAGGTGCTATTCAAGTTGCAGAATCAATGACACGAGAGTTGTTAGAATATAGTAAACACCATACAGGTTTCCGTGATGCGGCAGGTGACGGACATAGTACAATGAACGCTTCTGCAGAAAATCAAACAACAGATAAGAAGAACTTTGCTGAGTTCTTTGGCTTTAATAAAAACAAAGCTAGAATACAAACATCAGGCTACTTTGGTTCTGTAATGTTAGACAGAAAAGGTTCTGCTTGGAACTGGAAACCTCGTGAATTTGCATCTATTGATATTTCCAATATTGCAAAAGCATATTTGACATATTTTGCTCAATATATGGAAGGTGGCGAAAGATATAGTGATTACAAAGTTGATGATGAAACAAACAAAGTTTCAGAATCTCATTTGATTGATGAAAACTTTATGTTTGATGTTCTTGTAGAGCAAGGAATTAACACAAATCAGGCTTTGAATTCAGGTTTCTATGACGCAATGTTTAACCAAATTTGTTTAAAAGGTTGGGTTGAAAATGCGAATGTAGATGATGAAGAATATTTACAAGAAATGTTCCAAAGTGGTGTTTTATACATATCAACTTGTAATGATGATGGTAATTATTATCAAGGTAACTATTCAACAAACAGCTTTATCAAAGAGGTTGCTGACGAAGATGCGATAGCGAAAGCAGAAGCTAAGTACAATACAGAAAAACAAAAAATTAATTCTAAAGAAGAAGTTTTAGATATGAAGATGAAAAACTTAGATACTGAAATTTCATCACTCACAACTGAATACGATACAATTAAGTCGGTAATTTCTAAAAATATTGAAAAATCATTTAAACGATATGACGCATAAAAAGGACCTCTTTAAGAGGTCTTTTTATTTTGTCATCTTAAATTTATTTCAGGATCTGACTACATTTTTGAAACATCTGGTAAATCGATACGTTTTAAACGTTGTTCTATTCGTCTATACCATTTTAAATGTTGTTTAAATAGAATCTTATAATCATCAAATCTTCCGTTAGAAATTTCTTCATGATGAGCATCACAAACCTTTGCCATAGATTGTTCAAGCATATGAGTAAGTTCTTTTCTATCAACATTTCCGTCGGTTAATTCAATTCTTTCACCAAATTTGACTAAGACTTCAGGTCTGTTATCTCTTAAGAAACAATAATCAACAGAAACAGGAATTAAATTTACTTTGCCGTATTTTTTTGCGGCATTTTGTGCAATGTATGCCAAACCTGTTTGAAATACGATTGGTCTGTAATGTGGTGGACGAATAATTCCTTGAGGGAAAATACATAAAATATTCCTCAAATCACTTAATAAATCTACCGAATATTTTAAGGCTTGCATTGCAGATTGTGGCGATTTTTTACAAACTGAATACGCTCCACCATGTCTTAAAATTGGGAATCTGTTAAGTTCCTCAACCATCAATCGAATTTCTTTATGACAAATTCTGTGCGTAATATTATATAAAACAATACCATCCCACCAGTTGCAATGTGGTGCGTACATAATTGTTGGATATTTTTCATCACGCTCGTAGTAATTTTCTGCATTAGTGTATCTGAATGCATAAAATCTGTTTTGGAGCATGTTAAAAAAGAATAAACTTGCAACTGTTAACCAAAATTTATTGGTCTTAGCTGGTTTAAACTTTTCGTCTTTACCTCTAAGTTTTGTAGGAGGTATGTCTGAATATAATTGTTCTTTTACTGCTGTCATAAAACTATTCTACTCCGATAAACAAATAAATAATACACTTATAATTACGTTTTTAAGAAAACTTTACCTAACTATCTTACTTCTACTAAAGAAATTTTGCAAGTTAATATATCAATTATTCTTTTAAAATCTTCATCATTGTAAGTTTGTTCTTCCAAAAATGTTGGATTTAGTGTTTTTGTCGGAACAAATTTTTGAAGATAATATTTTTTTGCCCCTTTAATCAAATTCCCTATTTTTTCAAAATCCTCAAAATTTAGTTGTGATTTAACAACGGTGGTTCTAAATTCATAATCAATATTACTGTTCATTATCAAATTAATACTTGCAATTATTTTGTCTGTTGAAATTATTGAGTTTGTGACTTTGTTATATTTTTCAATTGGAGCTTTGATGTCCATTGCTATATAATCAAGTAAATTTTCATCTAAAAGATTTTGTATAACATCAGGGAAGCTACCATTGGTATCGAGTTTAACTAAAAATCCCATTAGTTTGATTTGTCTGATAAAATCTATCAAGTCAGGTTGCAGGCATGGTTCTCCGCCTGTTATTACGATACCATCAAGTTTCCCTTTTCGTGTATCAAGAAAGTCAAAAAACTCAGAAGTTGAATGTTCAACTCCTGAGCTAAATAATTCTGGATTGTGGCAGTAGCCACATGCAAAGTTGCAACTTTTTGTAAAAACAATTGCACTAATCATATTTGGAAAATCTAAAAGCGAACTTTTTTGAATTCCGCCTATCCGCATAAACTTTCCTCATTGAATTTAAAGGTTTTTCTGTCTTTAAATTCTTGACGTTTACCTTTGTTCCATTGTGTAATTGGACGAATGTAACCAACTACACGAGAGTAAACTTCACATTCACCACCACAAGATGGGCAAGTATAATGTTCTCCTGCTACATATCCGTGCTCAGGACAAATGCTGAAAGTCGGTGAGAATGTAAAATAAGGTAATTTATAGTTGTTGCAAATTTTTCTAACAAGGTTTTTCATAGTTTCTGTGTTAGAAATTCTTTCACCTGCGTAAAT
Source organism: Cyanobacteria bacterium SIG32 (assembly GCA_015152455.1). GTDB lineage: Bacteria > Cyanobacteriota > Vampirovibrionia > Gastranaerophilales > Gastranaerophilaceae > SIG32. Next base: position 13,358 of record SUTY01000028.1, on the reverse strand, counting down.
ATGAATTGTAGTTCCACCTGTATATTTTGTCTGCAATTCGTCTTGATGATCCAAAACTTCAAAAATATCGTCGGTGTAGTTTACAGGCAATTGAGTTGAATTTGTATAATATGGATATTTTTTGTCGTCAAGTCTTGCAAGACGGTATGAAGTTCCTTCACCAGGTGTAGCTTCAAGGTTATAAAGATTTCCTGTTTCTTTTTGGAATTGAGTGATTTTATTTCTCATAAAGTCCATAACTTCAATAGCAAATTGTTTGCCTCTGAAACTTCCAATATCATCTTGTAAGAAATTTAGACATGCTTCGTTCATACCGATCAAACCAATTGTTGAAAAATGGTTTTTCCAATATACGCCAAATCTTGCTTTTACATCTCTTAGATAGAATTTTGTGTATGGATATAGGTTTTTATCGGTATAATTTTCAAGAACTTTTCTTTTGATTTCTAAACTTTCTCTTGCGATATCCATTTTTTCAGAAAGTCTTGTGAAAAATTCAGCTTTATCTTTTGCAGTTTCTGCAATTTTAGGCAGGTTAATGGTTACAACTCCAACAGAACCTGTCAAAGGATTTGAACCAAATAGTCCACCACCTCTGTATTCAAGTTCTCTGTTATCAATTCTCAAACGGCAACACATAGAACGAGCATCTTCTGGTGACATATCGGAATTGATAAAGTTAGAGAAGTTTGGAATACCGTATTTTGCTGTCATTTCCCATAATCCGTCAAGTTCTTTATTAGCCCAGTCAAAATCTTTTGTAATATTGTATGTCGGAATTGGGAATGTGAATACTCTGCCGGCATGATCGCCTTCCATCATTACTTCAAAGAATGCTTTATTAAGCATATCCATTTCTGGTTGGAATTCTTTGTAAGTTTCTTCTTGAAGTTCTCCACCGATAATTACAGGTTGTTCTGCATAATAATTTGGAACTGTTAAATCCATTGTAATGTTAGTAAATGGTGTTTGAAATCCAACACGAGTCGGTACGTTCATATTGAAAACAAATTCTTGAATGGCTTGTTTTACTTGTTTGTATGTTAAATTGTCATACCTAATGAATGGCGCAAGTAATGTATCAAAATTTGAAAATGCTTGTGCGCCAGCAGCTTCACCTTGCATTGTGTACATAAAGTTCACAACCTGACCTAAAGCAGTCCTGAAATGCTTTGCAGGTGCGCTTTGAACTTTGCCTTTTACTCCTGTAAACCCTTCAGATAATAAGTCCTTTAAATCCCAACCCACACAATATACAGAAACTATATTCAAATCGTGGATATGCAAATCTCCTCTTTCGTGTGCAGTTTTGATTTCAGGTGTATAAATTTTGTTTAGCCAGTAATTTTTACTGATTTCAGACGCCAAATAATTGTTTAAACCCTGAATTGAGTAAGACATATTTGAGTTCTCATTAACTTTCCAGTCTAATAAATTCAAATAATCATCTACAAGTTTAATACTTGAATCCTTTTGAGAAGTAAATTCATTCAAGGACATGTACGTTTTTTTAGCCGATTCAAAATCGACAACTCTTCCCTTTGATACAATGTTGTTCATAAAAATAATCTCCTAGTCACGAGGTTGTTACACAAACTGAAACAAGCATTCCGACTTTTACGGCTGCGGACCAGTGTGGGATTTTCACCCATGCTTTCCTCATTTCAGTAAGATGATTTTACTGCTTTTTGAAATTTTTGTCAATATTTTAATTAAAAAATCGACCTTATTTTCAATCTATGTTATAATTCTTTTATGGAAAAATTATCAGGAAGTCTTGAAGATTATTTAGAGGCTATATATGTGGAAGTTTTAAAGCATGGATGTGCAAAAGTTACTGATATTGCACTTGCTTTAAACGTCAAAAAAGCCTCTGTAACTTCTGCTTTAAACCAGCTTTCTGTAAAAAAACTTATAAATTATGCGCCATATACTTCAGTGACAATGACGCCTGATGGTGAAAAGCTCGCAAAGAAAATTTTGCAAAAACATAAAGTATTAGACACCTTTTTCAATGAAATTTTAGAGCTGGATAATGCTTCTGAAATCGCTTGTGCAGTTGAACATTTGATTTCTGATACCAATTTGAAAAAGATTCAAAAATTCATTTTAGATAACAAATAACCTATTGACAAACATATTTTTTTCTGATAAAGTTAGTCTAGACTAACAAAAGTTAGAGAAAGCTAACTAATATACCAATGAAAATAAAGACCCTAGCAAAATATATAGATCAACCATTATTAATAAATAAACTGAATAAGCAAATGCCAAAATTACTTGTAGGAGCAGGTACAGCAATTGCGGTGGGTGATGCTATAAAACACAGGGACGAAAAAGACAGATTTGTAAAAAATGCTATTATTGCAACTTCAATTATTGGAACAACATTAGTAGCAACAAAAAAATTTAATTTGCTTGATATAAAACCAGCAAAAGAAATTATTCAAGAACAGACAAAAGCAGTTCGAGAATACATACAAAAAACAAATTTAAAAGATGAAAATTTACTGTCTATACTTAAAAAATCCGAGAAAGACCACCTTTCAAAGGATACTGTACAGGTTCTGTTTGATAACCTGAAGGATGATTCAAACAGAACCGCTTTATTTAAAGTTTTATTCAATGAAGATAAAAATTTAACTTCAAAAGAAATTTTCTCAGAAATAGGCAGGTTATCTGTATTAGGTGCTATTCCTGTGGTTAGTGGTATAGGAGGAGGAATTGTTGCAGATGCGGTTACAGGAACTTCTTCAAAACACAAACGTGCAAACAAGGTTAAAGAGGGCTTTTATCAGTATTTTGCTAATATATTTTTATGTAATGTTGGAGCAGGTGCAGCTTTATTAGGAGCCGAAAAATTACAGAAAAAAGGTGTGATAAAATCATTAACACCGACAAAAAAATTAGGTGTAATTCTTGCAGGGATAACAACAACAGGTATTGTGGGCGGTAGTTATATTGCAAACTTTTTAAGTAAAAAAGTCATAAATCCATTGTTTGGTCAGAAAAAAGATGATAAAAAAGGTATTTATTCAGAAAGAAAACCAGAGGCATTAGATATTGCTTTACATGCAGATGATATTGCAACCGCAGGGGTTTTATCGGGGTTAAAATGGATTGAACCTGTGTTGCCTGTTATGTATTTTGTTTCAGGGTTTAGAGCTGGAACCGGTTACAGAAATGTAAATAAATCAACATAATTGTTTGACATGTTTGTTATGGTTATTTTAAAATTTTCGGTAACAGAAGAGGAAATGAAGTGAATATCTTCAACTGCAGCCGCAGCCGTAAAAGTCGGAACACTCGAGAAATAACACATTCTACGTGCTGATTGGAAGTGTTTATTTTTTTTAGTAGTCCTCTTCTAACGAGGATTTTTTAATGCATTTAGGCACATTAGGCGCACAAAAGAGTAGAATAGGAACTTGTCCACATGGACTTCCGCTTGGAGCTTGTCCGATATGTAACGGCATGTCAGGAGGTGGGGGAAAAAGAGCTGATTTTTCTGCAAAACCCGGAGAAATGAGTTGGAATGAGTGTGCAGCAATCGGTGCCTTTTTAAAAGCACAAAAAGCAGCTCAACAGGCAAAAGAAGCAGATTTTCAGGCCCACGCACAAAGTCTTGCTAATTTTCAAAAAACAATGGCAAATGCCGCACAAAAAGCTGTACAGTTTGCAGCAATGATTCAAAATTCTATGCCTGCTATTATAGCAAGACCTTTAGCTTTTGTTATGAATAATATTGTTGCAAACGGCTTAAATATGATTAAAAATATCCCAACTGCAATTCAAAATTTTGCACAAAATTTTACGCAGAAACTTGCAGATATAACAGATAAATTAACGGCAGTGTATGGAGAATTAAAGGCTGCAATTTCTAAAAAACTCTCAGAGCCATTGAAAGACTTTAAGAAAAAATTGAAATCTATCTTTGGTATTTTTGAGACAACAGATTCCGATAATAATGATAAGAAGGTTGATGAAGCTAAGCGTACTTTTGAATTAAAAACATTTATACATAAATTGTATAAGAAATTGAGGAACGATGACGAAGATTAATCCACTAATCGACGCCGAAAGCCGACGTCAACAAAAGAATATGACAAATTCTCAGCGAAAAGTAAATAATTCGCTTAAAGAAGGTGTAATTGTAAATAGCTTTTACAAAGAAACGCCACAGAGTATAGATTTACATGACACCTATGATGCTTTGATAATTTCGCAAGATGCCCAAATGCCATCAAAATTATTAGAGAAAGAATCATCTAAAGAAAAAAATTTACTACCAATATCAGCTTTAGTCGTTGGTGTTATGGGAGCAGTTGCTTTGATGACAGCATTTGTTAGGAGAAGTGCGAAAATTAATTTAAGTATTGATCAGGCAAAACGACTTCCTGCAACAACTCGCAACGTTGCATTGAATGAAGAAACTCATCAGGCTATTTATCAAATGGTGCAAGCACCAAATCAAAAAACTATATTGGCTGGAGCCGGAGTATTAACGCTTACGGCAATGGCATTTATGGGGAAAACTTTTTTAGATGGGTTTAAAGATGTATGGATAAAACGCAAAGAAGCTGATATTCAAAAAGATTTGCAAGAAAATTTAATTGATGTAGAAACTCAATCATTTTCTGGCAAAATGCAGATAATAAGAGGCATGTTATCAAAACGTGCAGGAGAATTTGAAAAATATTTAGCAGATGATAATGAACCAATTTTACCCAATTTTGGACGTAAAAAATTGAATCCTTTAAGTTTTATGGGAGCAGAACAAAATAAAGAAAAAAACAAAAACAGTAATCTGAAATATATTGCTCTTGGGCTTGGGACATTCGCGTCTATCGTGGGTTTAGGCTTTGTAGCGATGCGAAATTTAACTAAAGGAAAAATTCATTTGGATAAGTATATAAATGATACTAAAGGCGTAATTAATGAGATTGTAAGCTCATCAACAGATGCGACAAAAGAAATTGATAAAGTAAATTTGAAAAATCTTTTCCAAGTTACAGCATCTTCTCCGGCTGAGATTACTGAAACTTTAAAGGGCTTGAAATGGTCTCCAGAAGAAATAAATAAATTCACAGCAGAAACTATTAATGAAGTTATGACTTCAACAACGAAGGTTAATGAGGCAATGGGTGGTAACGGTTCTCCAAAACCAGCATTCTACTCACACGTTGATGATTATAGGGCATTTTTATATAACTGGTTGTTGGACACTTCAAATCCACAGTTTAAACAGTTATTCTTTGGTATAACCGGTGTTACGGCATTAAGCTACGGTGGCAAACTCGTTGGAGATGCAATAAAAGATGTTCAGGTTAAAAAGATTAATGCACAGACAGAATTAGAGCTTCAACAAAGGTTAGTTTCTACTGAACTTAGAAACTTCAAATCTAAAAAAGATGCAGCAATTCAACCTTTAGTTGATGAATTTTATAAACAGGTTGATGCTGGCAAATCAAAACCTGAGCTTAAAACTATGGCAGAAAATATATTGTTCGAAATTAAAAACGGTGCGCCGTTTGTATATTCATAAGGAGTAGATAATGAGTAATTCAGGCATTCAACCTATACTATCGCATAACGGATTAAGTGTAAGTTTTCCGTCATTACAAACACCTTGCCCGATAGTGGAAGGTGACAGGCAACGTCGTCAACAATCAGCAATGACAGTTAATTTTCCATCTATGCAGATTCCTTGCCCGATTGTTGAGGGTGACAGGCAAAGACGTCAACAATATGCACCTTGTGTTTTGCCTAATGCGAACAGTAATTGCACATTTGTTGATCCGAGAAAAGTTGATGTATTTGTAAAACAGGGTGAACAAGCTTTGCCATATTTATCTGATATATTGCAACATTCTAATAATGAAACTCAAGTGACAGAAACACTTTTTATACTGGATAAAATGATAGATAACGGAACAAAAGGCGTTGATAAAATGTATCCTGTTTTATCAAGATTTAATGACACCAAATCACCGAATGTTCAGACATATTTAGCAGGTATATATAGAAAAACACAAGTGCCGGATGCTTTTGGTCCATTAGTAAAAATGCTTGTACAAAACTCAATAAATCCAAGTCCAAGTCCTTATTTTGATCCGAACGAAGAAATCGGAGGTGCGATTTTGAGTTATTTGTCTGATAGGTATAAAGGTAAGACTGGCGAGTTTGTGGCATTAGCATAAGGATTGTTTCTTTTTGTTAACAAATTCCAAAAATTATTAAAGAACTCCTTATAAATTTCCGTATTGAAGTTTATAAGGAGTATTTTTGTGGAAATCAATAACGTAAACAAGCTCTATTATACAAATAACAATCTAACACAGGAGAGTTCGGAAGTCACAAAAATTGTAACCGAGGTATCTTTGATTGATTCAAATACTGCTGTGGATGAGGTTGTATTGAGCTCGAATACAGTAACTCCAAATTCTAATATTACAACTATTGAACCTACAGTTTATGAAGTCACCACAGAAACACCTTTAAATACTCAAAATATTAAAGAAATTTTGTATAAACTGCATCATCCAGCAGAAGGTTTTGTTGGAGCCGGTAACACCCAAAGTGGCGAAATTGGTGATGCTTGGGATATTTTACAACACATTAATCGTGAAAGTGATAGTACTGTAAACGCAAATACAGGTGTTTCAAGAGCTCAGCTTTTAAAACTTACGCAAAAAGACAATTGGGAAGAAAGCAATTCTAACTTTTTTGGCAATTTGAATCGTGTATTTAATTATATAGATGGCAATGGAGATTCGGTTCTTTCGTATAGTGAATTACAAAATTTCAGTGGTTATGAATTTACTACATCAATTAGCACTGTATTTGGTAATAAAGTGAATGCTTGGTCTGCAGATATTCAAAATGATTATAAATCTTGTTCTACAATGAATGCAAAGATGAATTTTGCTATTAACAAAGCAAAAGAATACCTTACAGCAATGGGAATGACAGATCAATTACAGGCACTTGAGAGATTACAAAATGAAGGTAAAATCGGATTCAAAGATTGCAACCCTGGGAAAACTTTAACCGCAGGTGTATCTTGGGTTTTAGGCTCATATAATCATTTGAGTATTGGAGGTATGTATGTCACTGACGATAGAACAAATGAGTTTGATTTAACCGGTGATGGTGTAGCAGATTGGTATACTGATGGTGGCTTATTCTTGGATCAAACTTGGTATGGACGATCAAATATTCAATGGTATGAATTAACATCAACAATTATACATGAATTAACTCACGCAACAGCGTACTTATATTCTGATTATCCGTCTAGTGAGTCTTCTGCTCTTAGTAGTTATGTTGGATTAAGTGACGATGCAATAGGTAAATTAAGAGACGCAGGATGTTTAACTGATTCTGAATATAATACATATCAAACAAAACATAATAATGGTACTTTGACCGAAGCTGAGTACAAAAAACTTGTAGAAATGACAGAAATTATGTGGGGCGAGTATATGGCCTACCAAACTGATGAAGACTTTGAAGACAGTATAGGTTATGGTGATTATGATGGAATAGATGAAGCTGATGAAATTGATGCTCATATAAAAACCAACTATACGGGAGAACCTGAGCCAGATGATGATTGGTGGATAACTTATTACAAAAATAATAAAATCAGTTATAATGCCTAATTGTTAACAAATGTTAACAATTAACATTGAATTATTGAAGAAATTGTTAGTAAATGTCGATGTTCTAATTGCAGGGGTATCTCTGTGGAAAGGAAATTGGCACGCAAAATGGGAATGGCGGCATCACAAGCTAGATTTTTAGGCTTGACAGCTAGAAAAACCAATGTTGAGTACGAAGGTCAACAGATCAACCAACAACGTACTTGCTTGGCCAACCAATCAGCAAATTATTACAATGATATGCTTGGTATGTCTGTGCCAACTCCTCCGTCTGTTGATCAATTTACAAAAACTGTTTATACATTTAACGATGGTGCATTAACAAATAGCATTACATCATTAATCGCAAAAAATGACGGCAACTATACACTTAGCTACTTATCACAATGGGAAGATGATTTTACTCCTGTAAGAGCTTCTTCAAGCATTGTTACTGTAAGTGGCAATAATTTTATGGTAGGTGCTAAAACTTTAAGATTATGTGGTGTAATTGATGGTTTTACAGGTGTTACTGCTCCTGGTGGTAATGGTGGCGCTGGCGGAGCAGGTGGCGCTGGTGGTGCTGGCGGAACAGGTGGTACTGGTGGAACAGGTGGTACTGGTGGAACAGGTGGCGCTGGTGGTACAGGTTCAACACCAACAGATACAGATACAGATATTGATACAGATACTGACATCGATACAGATACTGATGTGGATACAGATACAGATGTAGATACAGATACTGAACCAGAAAATCCAACAACAAACCCTCAAGTTTTGACTGAAGAAGAAAAAAATAATTTGAAATATGCTTATATTGATCCTGTTACAATGCAAAATATTTCATTAACAAAATCTCAGTATGAAAGCGGAGTTTATGATTCATCTTTAACTTATATGTATTTATTAGATGAAACTAAAACAGGTGCAGATGCGATTACTTTAGTTACAATCAACGCAGATGGTGAATATGTTAAAGAAGCAAGTGCAACTTCAAGTCCATCAGTTGTAACTGTAGAAGAAGTTGAAAATAATGAAACAGTTGTGGTTGGAGATGTAGAAGAAGAAACATCAGAAGCTACCGATGACTTGCCAGATTTTCATGATGAGTATTTGAATTCATTATCAGAAGACCAACTTAATGAATTATTAAATGAAGAAGCATATTATATCGACTTATTGAACGAAAAGTATGGCAAAGATACTTGGTATGTTCGTTATGTACAAAACTCTGATAGTGGGGCTTGGCAACCATATTTCTACAGAGGTTCTGATTTGAACAATCCTGTAAAAGTTGGTAGTGAAATTAAATCTGCTATCGATTGTTTCACAATTGGTTCAGCTACTAAAACAAATGAAATTAAAGGCGTTGATAATGTTCGTGTTGAAAAAGATTCAACAGGCCGTTACATTTCAATTAGTATTCCTAACAATGGTACTTATGTAACTTATGCATTGACAACTTCAACTATTACAGACCAAGATGCATATGACGATGCTATGAATCAATATGAATATGACAAATACCAATATGATCAATCAATTCAAAATATAAACGCTAAAATTGAAATTATTCAAGCTCAAGACAAAAACCTTGAATTAAGATTAAAACAATTAGATACAGAACAAGATGCCATTACAAACGAAATGGATGCAGTTCAAAAAGTTATCGAAAAGAATACTGAAAGCTCATTCAAAACTTTCGGCTAATTCTAGACAAATTTTCCTTTCCCTTTTTCCTTTTTCCTATTGATTTTCCAACGACTTTTGCAAAAGAGTCGTTTTCTTTTGCGGATTTTGGCAAGTGCGCCGTGTGAGCGAAGCGAACCCAGCACGTCCAGACGAGCAAAACCACGCTTTTGCGAGTCGCCAATAATCCAAGACAGTCCGAGCAGAGGCATGAGCGTCAGCGAGAGCTGAGCGTGCGTCAACAAAAACGTTGAGTTTTTGTTGCAAACGCGAACGGTGCCGTTTAATGCGAGGGCATAGCGGATTTTGGCAAGTGCGCCGTGTGAGCGAAGCGAACCCCGCACGTCCAGACGATGGCATAATGATTTTGGGTAGGGCTCTTTTTTGTGGTATAATTTTTATATGGACAAAAAGATTACGGCTATTGCGCAAGTTGTAAATGCGGATTTAGAGAGGGTTAATGCTAATTTGCTTTTTGAAGTGGATTTAAAGCCTCAATTGGCAAATGAAATTGAACAATTTTTGAAAGCTCCGTCGAAGAGAATTCGTTCATTGATTACTATTCTGTATTTACGTGCTTCAAAAATGTATTTGTTGCCGGCTCATTATGAACTTTTAGCATCTGTAGAATTGATTCATAATGCATCTTTGGTACACGATGATGTTATTGATGAAAGTAAATTGCGTCGTAGTCGTCAAACTTTGAATGACAAGTTCGACAACCAATTAGCTGTAATTTCAGGAGATTATTTAATTGGCATTGCCCTGGAAAAATTAGTTAAAATAGGTTCTTTGTCAGTTCTAGATGTATTTGCAAAAACTTTGCAAAATATGTGTAAAGGTGAAGTTAACCAGTATTTCAATAGGTTTAAAAAAACAGACTTAGAAAGTTATATAGAAAAATCCACACAAAAAACAGCATTGTTGTTTGAAAGTGCGTTAAAATCAGCTATTTTGTTAGCAGAAGAAGATTATGATGAAAAAACAAGTGAATTTGCTTTGAATTTTGGATTAGCATTTCAAATTCGAGATGATTTGTTGAACGTTATGAAAAAAGATAAAAGTAAGGCAATGACTGATGTTGATGACGGGATTTATAATGCTCCGTTAATATTGTCAGATGATATAAATGACGGTATTGAAAAAACTAAAGATTTGTTGAATAATTACGTTAATTGTGCAAAGCAATGCATACAGGATTTGGGTGATAGCCCTTATAAAAAGGCTTTGATTGATCTATTGGAGTTGATAAAAAATGTTTAAAGAACGAATAAAATCTTGGTATAAAAAAAATGAACCTGCGATAAAGGAAACAATTGATACTATAGTTTTTGTAGTTGTAATGGTGATTATTATAAGATTTTTTGTTGGTGAAATTCGTTGGATTCCATCTGGCTCAATGAAGCCGACATTGATTGAAGGCGATAGGATTTTTGTTGAGAGATTCTCAAGATTTTATTCAACTCCAGAACGTGGTGATGTGATGGTATTTTATCCACCGGCAACAGAATTAAAAAATACACCTTGGAAATTGTTTTCAAGGCTTACAGGATTTTTCTGTAAAGATGTTGCTTATATTAAACGTGTTGTGGGTTTACCTGGGGATAAATTTGAAATTAAAACTGATAAAAACGGTAAAAGTATGGTATATATTAACGATGAACCATATGAAGAAAAATATGTAAAGAGTGTTTATGACTATTCACCTTGCACACATGCCATGCATTGTGGGCCGTTTGTAATTCCTGAAGGTGAATATTTTATGATGGGTGATAATCGTGGCAATTCCCAAGATAGTAGGTACTGGGGAACGCTAAAACAAGACAGATTTATAGGAAAAGCTGTCTTTTTATTCTGGCCATTCACTCGCGTAAAAGGATTATGATATTAAGTGATAATATTTCATATAATCAGACAAAATCATTGAGCTTGTAGCATTAGCCACAGTTGCTTTTAGGGCTTGTTCATTATCACTTTCTGCAATTTTTTTAGGTTGATCTTCTTGAGTTTTTTTAACTTGTTGAGCTTGTTCGACTTTTTGTTGCTCCATATATTGCTCAATAGTCTTAGAAATTTCAGAGTGCAAGGCTTTGTCACCTTGATATGAACCGGTTGATTGAACGCCGGCTTCGTCAAGGTCTTTCATAATCTGGCTCCATTCTTGGTAATTAGGAACTGTAGCTCCCTGTGCGTTTGCGGCAGCCTTCATTCTTTCTAATTCATCTATGCTGTTGATTTTTTCAGCCATAATTACTCTCCGGTCTTATACTCTTCTATAATATATAAGTATATTATTCCCTTTGAATTTCAAGAAATTTCAGTATTGTAATAAAAGTTAATAAAACAAGGAGGTCATTTGCCTTTCAATTATATAAATCGCAGTGCATACGAATAAATAATGTTTAATTAAAAATAAAATCATTAAAAATATTAAGAAAAATTTACAAAAAGTCGAAAAGTTTAATAAAATTCAGCTTTTTATCATGTTGGTTATTATTGAAACTGTGCCTTTATTAAATAAACAATCAAAAAATATCATCTAAAAATACCATGAAAACGCAAGAATATTGCTTGCATTCAAATATTTTGCAAATATAATTGTTTTTATGGGCGTACTATGCCCATAATGACAGCCGAATTGTGACAAAAATAGAAAAGGAAACTTATGTCAAAAGACGTTATAGAATTCGAAGGTACAATCCTAGAAGCAATGCCAAATGCAATGTTCAGAGTTAAATTAGAAAACGATCATGAAATTTTGGCTCACATTTCAGGAAAAATCAGAAAGAATTTCATCAGAATTCTTCCGGGTGACAAAGTAAAAGTCGAAATGACACCATACGATTTATCCAGAGGCAGAATTACCTTCAGGTTGAAATAGTAAAGGTTACGGAGTAAATATCCAGCAAATCAAGGGTTAACAAACCAAAAAGCAAATAAACTTTTCAACTATTCAACCTTTCAACCATTTAACTAAAAAATACATCTCACAACAATATATAAAGGAAAAGAAAAATGAAAGTAAGATCATCAGTAAAGAAAATTTGCGACAAATGCAAATGTATCAAAAGAAAAGGCAGAATTGCCGTAATTTGTGAAAACCCTAAACATAAACAACGTCAAGGATAATTTTTGCGTAGTGCGCCGTGTGAGCGAAGCGAACCCAGCACGAAGTGGCGCGGAACAAAATGAACGGCAATTTTACAAAGTAAAATTAAGTGAATGACTGTGAAGCGTGAAGCAATAAATTAGCTCATAGGGAAAACAAATTACAAAGTGGAACTTGCGCATTTCGGCAAGTGGAGAGGAAGTATTTAACCCTCTTACCCAAAAAAATCTAACAAACCAGGCACGGCATATGACCGTTAGCCTAAAAGCCAAAGAAAAGGAGAAAATTAAAAATGGCAAGACTAGCAGGGGTAGATTTACCTCGTAACAAAAGAATGATAGTAGCATTAACATACATTTATGGTATTGGACCTACTAGAAGTGCAAAAATTCTTGAAGCTACTGGTATTTCACCAGACTTAAGAACAGACGACTTAACAGAAGAAGATATTAAAAGTCTTCGTAATGAATTATCAAACTACAACATTGAAGGTGATTTGAGACGTGAAGTTTCATTACACATCAAACGTCTTCAAGAAATTGGTTCATACAGAGGTATGAGACATAAACGTAACTTACCATGCAGAGGTCAAAGAACAAAAACAAACGCAAGAACTCGTCGTGGTAAGAAAAATGGCGCAGTAGCTAAAAAGAAATAAGCTGAGTTTTGCGTAGTGCGCCGTGTGAGTGCATAGCACGAACCCAGCACGAAGTAATGAGGACAAAAGCGAATGGCTACAAAGTAAAATGAGCGACTTGTCCGAGTGAAGCAATAATTCAGAACTGTAGTTAATAACATTAACAAAAAGTAAAGTATAAACGTAAAGGAAAGATAAAATGGCAAGACCAGTAAAAACAAAGAAAAAAGAAAAGAAAAATGTATTGCAAGGGGTTGTACACATTCAATCAACTTTC
>SUTY01000027.1 GCA_015152455.1 Cyanobacteria bacterium SIG32 | reverse complement strand
TACAATTTATACCACAAACTTTTTTATTTGGTAAATTTAATATTACAGATTGATACAATAAGTCATAAATATCAATCTCATCTTCACCGTTCAAATCTGTTACAAATTGTCCATCTTTAATTTCAATCTCTTGTCCAGATTCGCCAGAACCCTCAATTAGAGCGTGTTTTGCATAAAGCTCATCAATTTCAAAATCAAGTTCGTGTTCAAATTCTTCCAAACACAAGTCACATTCCAACTTAACAATTCCCTTAACATTTCCAGTAACTTCTACAAATTCTCCAAGAGATTTGAAAGTTAAATCAGCAGAAACCGGAGTGACTAAATTTAGCCCCTCGATATTTTCTTCAAATGTACAGGAAAGGGTTTTATTTTGTGCGCTTTCCAGGTCTTCGATCGAAATTACTTTGTGCATTATACGTATTGTTCCTCTTGCATAGCGATTGCTGCAATTTGGTTAGAAACAAAAGAAACCTTTTTCAAAGGACCAGCAGTTTCTTTTTCGATAAAGGTTGCGGTTGCAGATTTCATTGCTTGGGTTAATTCTGCGTATAATTCTTGTGGATTTTCAACATACAACACAAGTGGTGCAGTTGAACCTTTAATAAAAACTAAAACAGAAGTTCTTGTTTTAATGTTTTGTGGGTTAAATTGTTGTGCCATAACTCATTTCTCCTTTTTTTTAAATTATACGAAAAAAATGTGATTTTAGCAACTTTATAAAAAAAGGCTCTCTTTTGAGAGCCTTTTCAATATTATCAATCTGCTTTGAATTATACTGCAACTTTCATAGTATTTGCAATAATTTCATTAAAACTTTCTGCAGTTAATGAAGCACCGCCAATCAAAGCACCGTCGATATCAGATTGTGACATTTGTTCTTCGATTGTAGAAGGTTTTACAGAACCACCGTAAAGAATTCTGATAGCATCAGCAGCTTGAGAACCTGCAACTTCGCTAACAACGTTTCTGATCATTTTGATAACTCTGTTAGCTTCAACTGAATCACAAGTTTTGCCTGTACCGATAGCCCAGATTGGTTCGTAAGCGATAACTGAGTTTGCAACATCTTCAGAAGAAATATCTTTTAATGCAGCTCTGATTTGAGATGCGATATGTTCATCAGTAATACCAGCTTCACGTTGTTCAAGAGTTTCACCACAACAAATAATTGGGATTAAACCACCAGCGATAATAGCTTTTGCTTTTTTGTTAATCATTTCATCAGATTCTGAGAAATATTGTCTTCTTTCAGAGTGACCAATGATAATGTATGAACAACCTGCGTCTTTAGCCATTTCTACAGAGATTTCACCTGTGTAAGCTCCAGATGATTCCCAGTGACAGTTTTGAGCTGCAACGTTAATTTTGTTTCCGCCACAACCACAATCACATGGTACAGAACCAACTGCACTTAAAGATGTAAATGTTGGAGCAATAACAACTGTTGGAAGTTGAACTGCTGTATAATCTTTTACAAATGATTTGATACCTTCGTAAAGAGCAGTTGCATCAGCACGAAGTAAATTCATTTTCCAGTTTCCCGCAATAATTGGTTTTCTTGACATAATAATTCTCTCCTTTTGTTTGTGTCAGTACAACCAAATTATAGTTTAAACAAAAAAAATAAGCAATTTACTATAAATCAGTCGTGTGAAGATGAAATAGTATTATTTAATATTTTGTAACATGTTCTAAAGTTATTGTATAAAAATGCCGTAATTGCATGTGTGTAGAAGAATATCTGTATGTAAAAAGTATATATTAAGATATGTAAACAATATATATAAATTCCCAAAATGCAGATAGGACAAGCGTATAAGGTGTATAAAGATGAAAAAAGATCCATGATAGCATGCAATTTTGTGAAGGCAAATTCGTTTAATTAGTTATCGAGAGAAAATAAAGTATTACTGTAATAATGCCCATATGGGTGAAAGGATGTGAAGATGACAGATGCTATTAATTTTGATGCGTCGCTGTTAAAAGGTGCTATTGCTAAGAGAAGTGAAAGAAAAAAAGCTGACAATGAAACTATTCAAAGTGCTTTTACAAAAGCCAAAACTGATGGTCAATTGAACAAGCAAGAACTTGAAAAGTTAAAAGAATTAGGTTTAACTAAAGATCAAATTAAAAATCTAAGTAAAACAGAAGACGGTATGCAAACATTAAATGATTTAGTATATAGTCATTTAGGTGCTGATTTTGGTGTAAAAACAGGTGATAACGCTGCGGCTGAAATCAGACAACAACGACAAGTTGAAATTGCAGAATTTGTTTTAGATGATGAAGTTAAAACACATGATGATTTCAAAGCAAGACTTGCGCAATTTGAAGGTGTTGAATTTGTTGATGATCAATTTATTGCAGAAGCAGAAGATTTATACTTAACTGAAAAACTAGGTCGTGCAAAAACAACGTTTACACCAGACGTTGGGGCTAATCCAGAAGCAAAACCTGCTGAAATTCGTGTACAAGCTGAAAAAGCTGAAGATGGAACAGTTGCGAAATTAAATCTATATGAAGCAACAGGAGAAGAAGTTGCTGATGCTAACCCAGATGAAACTAAACCAACAAGAACATTAGTTGCAAATGGCAAATATTTCACCGAGGGTGAAGGAGATGAAGTAAAATACTATTCTTACAATGCTCAAGCGGGAGCATTAACTGATGTAACTACAAAGGTTAAAACAGAGGCTGCTGAACAACAACGCATTCAAGAAGAGATTGGAAAATTAGCAGACTATGCTCCAAAAGAAGGTGATGCTGATTTCCAAGAATATACTGATGCAAATGATGCAACAAAACTTGTAATGTTACAAAATAGAAAAGTAGCTAAAGAACAAGCTGATGAAATCGCAAAATATGGTGATTTAGTTCCGCAAGGTGATGAAAAATTCGATAAAATGTCACATGCCGAAAAAATTGCACATCTAGAAGTGTCAAAACAAGCTAGAGAAATAGAACAACAAACAAAAAGAGAACTTTTACAAAGAATTGAGGACAGAAAAACTGCGTTCCAAAACATAAGACAAAACGGTGTAACGATTGACGAAACAGGTTCAAAACAAAGATTAACTAATAAAGAACAATGGAATACAGGCGTTGTAATTCCTAAAAAGGCAACCGTAAATGAGAGCGGATATCCTTCACAAATCGCAATTGAATTGCCTGGAGAATACGGCAGTATCGGTCCGGACGGTGTTGCTCAAAAACGTTATCAAACATTGTATTTCAATGAAGCAACTCAAACTTATGCTGACAAACGTGGCTTAAGACAATTTGAAGTTAATATTAATGACGGTAAAATCACATTAAAACAAGTTGATATTAATGACAAAAACGTAAAAGCGGCTCTTGATGCAGATACTGCAGCATTTGCAGAAAAAGCAAAAGAAGCAGCGTTGAATGAAAATCAAACTAAGTTTAAAGATACAATGACTAAAGATGATGTAACTACTTTGATGTCTAAATTAGCTGACAGAAACTCATCTTGGGAAACATATCTTCAAGCTGGTACTGAAAATGGCTACTTAACAGGTACATTAGGCTTATTTGAAGAACTATTTGATGAAGATCATGCTAAATCCTTTAACGATATCAAACCTGCTCTTGATGGTTTAGCTGCAAGAGTTCCGGAAGATCTAAAAGATGAATTCAAACCAGTACAAGATATTATTGATAAATTGGCAGCAAATCCAAATGAAGATGTTGGAACAAATCAGTTCTTCCACTTCTATGGTGGTGATATCAGAGATTTAGACCTAGCATTGCTTGATTTTGCTAAAAACCATATGGCTGGCAGAGTTCAAGGAACAAACCATGCTAACAATTCATACTTAGTTGGCGGAACAGGTGAAAATAAAGTTACTATTCAGCCAGAAAAAGAAAGCAGCATGTGGATGTCTGATGCTAAATTCACAATCGGAGGAAAAGATTATAACCTATATGAAACAAGAGATATTATGGACAGAACAATTGACTTCCAAGATCTTGTTCAGCACAAAGATGATGGTAAACGTGATAAATTGACGTTATTATCAAATGATGTGACAGGAAATAATCGCTACGGTGAGATTAAAGCAAATGCAGAAAGATTTGCTGCTGATAACTTCTACTTTAAAGGTGCTGACGGCGTAAAACATAATTGCGTTGTTGAAGATGGAGTAGTCTATGTTCAAAGCCCTGATGGACAGGTAAAAGTACCTCTTGAAGATGTATTAAATGGCAGAAAACCAATGCCAGAAGATGCACCACCTGCTCCAACAGCATAAGAAATCATAAAAAAGCCCTCTTTTGAGGGCTTTTTGTTGTTAAATTTTTATTAAATCGTCTTTTATTAGGTTATAAAATTTGTCATCAACATTTACGCTTAAATTAACAACATAAGGTAACAAGCTATTATCAAATCGTGATTTTATAGTATTGATTTCTTCCAATGTTATGTTTCCGCTAACAAACAAGTCTAAATCAGATAAAGCATTAAAGTCGTTTTTTGTGCGAGAACCATATGCATAAAAATCATATGGATAATCAGAAAGAATTTCTTTGATTATAAAAAATTCTTTTTCGGTAGTTCCATTAAGCATTTATAACTCCTTTTGAAGTTTATCAAGGAAAAAATCAGCATCTTCAATGAAGGTAGGAATGATTTTTAATAATTCACGAGATTTTTCAAGATTATATTCATGTGATGTGTCATTGCGTTTTGCGTAATAATCTTTCCAACTTTCCCAATTTTTGATAAATCCATATCCTTGCATAAAACGAAAAATATTATTTACAGTTAATTCTTGTTCTTGTTTTCCGTATATTTTTTTCAATATACGTTTCATTAGTTTCCAACTTGTTTCTAATGTATATTCAAAACGTTTTACGCAAGAATCTTCGAGCATATCGGTTATGCTTTCATCTTTGTTTTCCAAAAATTTTATATTACTTTTTTTTAAAGTTTCTAACGCATTTTGTACGTTTGAAATATCAATTTTATTTTCCATAAATTTATTCTATCATATTTATAATCCACTGTAAACCCTAGACTTTTAGCAAAAAATCGTTTAAAATAACTGTATGAATAATTTTGATTTAGGACGTATGATTAACAGATTGATTTATAAGCAACCGCTAATAAATCAGCAGGGTTTGCAAGGAAAACCAACTAATGGTGCTTTTTTGCAAAATCAAATTCAAAACCAGCTTTCAAATCCTACTCAAAATTTATCTCAAAATATTCAGCAAAATCTTTTGGCTCAGAATACTCAATCAAGTGCTAATTTACAGATGAATACTTTGCAAAGTATAGACAGAGCAAATTATGCAAGAGAGATTATGCAGTTGCCCAAAAATATGAATGAACTTGTATTCATTATTCAAAAAGGTATCACGCAAGCACAATTTAATAAAATGTATCCTAATCAAGTGGCAGCACAAAAGAATGCACTTTCGCAACAACAAGCACAAATTTTAGCACAGTTGCAAGGTTTGGCAACTCCAACTCAGGTGCAAGCTACTTTACAGACACAAATGGCGACTCAATTTCAGGCATCAATAAAAAATCTTCCATTGTCAGCGTCAGGCATGATTAATTTGGGTGAAATTTCTCAACTTATTCAAGTTAATGGTAAGGAGGCTCTTACAAAACTTATTACTTCAATGACACAAGCAACCAAACAGGGAATTCAAGATCTCACACAAATAAAAGAAATGGCAAAACTTGTTAATGCTTCAGTTGCAACTGCAGCCCAAAATGAACCAACACAAACTTTAAAATTATTAATGCTTTTATATTTACCTTGGCTTCCTTTAGAAGAAGGTGTTGGATTTGATTTGGATATAGAAGCGTCAGAAAGTGGTGAAGAAAGCGATAGTATTCTAACCATAACAATTTCCACAGTAAATTATGGTGTTGTTGTTGCGACTTTAATTTTGGAAACTTCTAATTCAGTACATGTTTCTATTGAGTGTGCAAAAGAGTTTCCAAAAGAGGAATTAATGCTTAGAATTGAGGGCGAAGAAAAAAGTTATTCAATGAATTCAGTTGTAACATTCTCCGATAAAGAAGCAAAATCAGAAGAAACTGTTGCGAAGGCAAAAATTAACATGTCACAAACAACAGAGATTAATCCTTATATGCTTTTAATGGCTCATACTCTTATTCGTCACGTTATAGAAATTGACAGCAACATGTCAATAGGGGTTACAAGTCACACAGACCAATAAAATTATTTTTTTATTGGTAAATATGACTGAGGGTAACTATAATCTTCTTTAAACCCTAAATTGCGATACATTTTTAGTGCTTGAAAATTATTAGTTTCTGTCGTTGTATTAATCTCTGTGATAGGGCGCTCAGCATTTTCAACCCATTCAAGAATTTTGTCCATAGAGTGTTTTAGCATCATTTTTGATAATCCACGACCTTGATGCTCTTTTTTGATACCAACAATCGGGATATTAACAATCTGACCGCCTGTTAAATTCATAAAACAAAATCCAACAGGGTTGTTATCACACATCAAAACACTTGACGCTTCAGGCAAAAATTCAGCATAAACATCTTTTGTAATCTTAGTTATAATATCGTGTGTACCCTCTAAAGTTTTAAATCTTGGATCAAACAAAGCATCTGCACTGTTTTCAAATGATTCTTGAATAATATTTACTGCATCATTAAAATATTTTTCATTCCAAGGAACAACTTTGTAGCACGCAGGGCGATTTTTTACCTGTGTCATTTTTAAGATTTCTCGTGAATTGGTTCCACTCATCATAAATCTTAAAACCGCAATTCCAACAAATTTGAAGCCAAAACGTGCAATTTCTCCTATCAAGGATTTTTGAGCACCTAACATAGGATAACAAACTATTTTTTTCTCTCTGATTTCTTCTGTTACTTCAAGAAATTTTCTAAGCAGTTGTTTGCTTCTGTCTAAGAAGTTCTCCATATTTAAAGCGTGCATTATGTTTAATTCTACCGCCTCTGAAATCAACGTTGTATAAACCAGAAATGCTGTAGGAATACCATCTTCCAACAAAATCATACATTCTATCAATTTTTTTTGAACCGCTTCAACAAAATCATCATAAGCTAAAGGCTCTAATTCAAAATTATAGTCAGAAATAGCTCTGGTTCTAAAATCCTCATATACAGGTTCAAAACCTTTGTAATTGTCTTCTGTTAAATTTTTTACAACGTACTCTGTCATAATTCCTCTTTATAACATATGATCCATTTTGTCTTTTTTGGTATCCATATAACGTTTATTGTATTTATTTATTTCAGATTCTAATTTAACTATATCATTAACATTTAATCCGTAACCCTTCAAAGCTATGATTTTTTTTGGATTATTTGTTATCAAATTAAAAGTTGTGAAGCCTAAATCCAAAATTATTTGAGCGCCAACTCCATAATCTCTTAAATCTGGTTTGAAACCTAAAGAAATATTTGCTTCAACAGTATCTTGTCCACATTCTTGAAGTTTATAGGCTTTAATCTTGTTAATAAGACCAATCCCACGACCTTCATGACCTCGCATATAAACAACTGCACCTTTTCCGTAATCGTTTATATATTGCATTGCACCATGAAGTTGAGAATTGCAATCACACTTTAAGCTATGGAAAATATCGCCAGTTAAACATTCGCTATGAACTCTGATTGCAGGGATTTTGTCGCTTCCGTCATCTTTAACCAATGCAACATATTCTATATCTGTCAAATTGTTTCTATATCCATAGATAGTAAATTCACCGTATTGAGTTGGTAAAAACGCCTCAGCCTCACGAGTTACAAATCTTTCTGAACGCAAACGATAAGCGATTAATTCTGCAACCGAAATAAATTTGATATTGTGCTTGTTAGCAAATTTTCTCAAATCATCACGACGCATCATGTGACCGTCTTCGTTCATAATTTCACACATTACACCTGCAGGTGTATGACCGCAAAGTTTTGCCATATCAACAACAGTTTCGGTATGACCTGTTCTTTGCAAAACTCCACCTGGTCTTGCTACACAAGGAAACAAATGTCCAGGTTTTCTTAAATCTGACGGCACTGCATCATGTGCCAAAGCAACTTCTATGGTTTTTGCTCTGTCAAATGCAGAAATACCTGTGGTAACACCATATTTTTCTGCAGCATCAATACTTACAGTAAATGCTGTTTTCATTCCTTCGGTATTTTGTTCAACCATTTGTGGCAAATCTAATTTCTCTGCAATTTCAGGAGAGATTGCAAGACAAATAAGACCTCGAGCTTCTTTTGCCATAAATTGAATAATCTCTGGTGTAACCATTTGACCTGAGCAAATTATGTCACCTTCGTTTTCTCTATCTTCATCATCAGCAACAATAATCATTTTGCCCATTTTAAAGTCTTTTAATGCTTCTTCTATACTATCAAATTTAAAATTATCCATTACATAAACCCATTTTCTAACAAGAAATTTTCGTCAATTCTATTATTCTTTATTGATAAAAATTTTTCAACATATCTGCCTAAAATATCTGTTTCAATGTTAACTAAATCTCCAACTTTTAAGTTTTTTAAGTTGGTATTTTCCAAAGTATGAGGAATTATAGCGACAGAAAAAATGTTTCCATTCAATTTAGCAACTGTCAGACTCACGCCGTTTACGGTAATTGAGCCTTTATAAACAATGTATTTGCTATCTTCGACTTCAAAGCGCATATCACCTAAGTATTTCCCAACACAATCAATATGCCCCTGAACAATATGACCACCCATTCTGGTTGACGGAGTTAACGCACGTTCCAAATTCACAAAATCACCAGATTTCATATTCTTGAAATTTGTTATTCTAAAAGTTTCATCACTAACATTTGCCGAAAATGTGTCTGAAGTCATAGAAGTTACCGTTTGGCAACAACCATTAATTGCAATACTGTCACCAAGTTGGGTGTTTTCAAGCACTTTTTTACACTGAACTGTAACGGTCGAACCGTTTATGCTTTTTAAAATCCCTATTTCTTCAACAATACCTGTGAACATATTCTTATTGTATCACGAAAATTAAACTTCGTTATAGGTTTTAAAATG
The DNA here is from genome assembly GCA_015152455.1 of Cyanobacteria bacterium SIG32. Lineage (GTDB taxonomy): Bacteria > Cyanobacteriota > Vampirovibrionia > Gastranaerophilales > Gastranaerophilaceae > SIG32. The sequence goes on along the minus strand of SUTY01000027.1, from coordinate 13,249 downwards.
CGTTTTGCAAACTTCACTTAAGCGAGATTTGCCATATTTAGCAATAAATTCTTTTGCAGCATCTTTAACTTGTTGCGCACAACCTTTTGGAAATTTTACACCGTAATTTTGTTCCATTTCTGCCATTTTGCGAACATAAGTTGCCCTTGCTAAAATTGATGCGGCAGCTACTGCAATATCACTTTCTGCACGAACCATTTGTCTTAATTCAATGTTTCTGCCATATTTCATTAATGCAGATTTAATCAAACTTTCATCACCGAATTGATCGGATAACGCATAATCGCATTCGTTATTTTCACAAATATTTTCAATCACTCTGGCATGCCCCCATGCCAGTAATTTATTTAGATTTTTTATATTTGCATAAAGCTCATTATATCTGCCATTTGAAATAGCAACAACAGAATGAACTGCGTTTGCTTTGATTGCTTTTTCTAATTCTAATATTTTTTTGTCAGAAATTTTTTTACTGTCTTTGATTCCAAGTTCTGTAAACAATTTTTCAGATTTTTCATTTACTAAAACTCCAGCAATACAAAGTGGGCCAAAAAAATCTCCCTTTCCTGATTCATCTACTCCGATATGCATTAGTTTAAACTCTCCGGTATTGCCATTGGTATTGGTGTCGGTGCAGGTGGAGTCACCTGTACTTGTTCTCTTGCGGTTGGTTGTTCATACTCAGTTGGTGGTAACAACTGTTGAACTTGAGGCATTGGTGGCATTTGTTGATTATTGAATTTCATATTTTTCAACAATTGTTGTGGGCTAAGTTTAAATTTGCCTATGCCATTTTCTGAATTTTCTTGATTTTCTTCAGAAGGTTGTTCTTCTTGGGAATAATCTTCACCCTGTTTTATGATTTTCACATTGTTAGGATCGAGTGTAAATGGATCCAGAGTGACTTGAGGGTAATTAAACTCAGCGTTACCATAAGGTTCTGTTGCAACTTGCATAACATCTTTCCAGATAAGTGCAGGAACAGTACCACCTTGAATTGATTTATTCATAACAGAGTTGTCATCACTTCCAACCCAAACACCAGTTACGATATTTGGTGTGTAACCTACAAAATATGCGTCTTTGTTATCGTCGGTTGTTCCTGTTTTGCCTGCTGCAGGTTTGCCAATGTTAGCTGCTCTACCTGTACCATGTGCAATTACTGTTTTTAACATTGCAGTCATTTCTGCAGCCGTTCTCAAACTTATTTGATGAGAGATTTTTGTTTTTGAAGCTCTATAAATAACTTTTCCTCGTGAAGTTTCAACTCTTTCTATACCATAGGGTTGAACTACATAACCACCATTGGCAAATGCACCGTATGCTCTGGTAAATTCAAACAGTTTTACTCCATTTGAACCTAAAGCAATTGTATAGTCATAAGCTAATGGAGTTTCAATGCCTAAAACCCTTGCAATTTGAATAACTGAACGAATGCCAACTTCATAAATCATTCTTGCTGCGCATACGTTTGATGAAACCATCATAGCGCTATATATAGGTATTTGACCTCTGTATTTGTCGGCATAGTTTCTTGGCGCCCAATCGCCAATAGCTACAGGCATGTCTTCAATGTAATCATTTGGACTAATTCCACGTTCAAGCCCTGCTGCATAAACAATTGGCTTAAACGCAGAACCTGGAGGTCTGACAGCTTGAGTTACCCTATCATATTGGCTTTTTGTGTAATCTTTTCCACCAACATATGCCAAAATTTTTCCGTCTGACGGATCGTATGAGAATACTGCAGCTTGTTTTGCATCACCAGACAAGCCCCAATTTTTAAGGTTTTTAAGAACTGCTTCATTTGCTGCATCTTGTGTTTTTGAATCTAATGTAGTTACAACTTTATAACCGCCATGGATTATTTCTGTTTCATCAAAACCAAGACTAATCAATTCTTTCATTATAAAATCACAAAAATAAGGTGCTTTATTCGTTGTATAGAATTTTGGCATTTCATTCAATTTGACGTCTGCTTTTTTTGCTTCTTCATACTCTTTTTTAGAGATGTATCGCATTTTATACATACGAGTTAGAACCTGATTACGTCTTTTTATTGCGAAATCAAGGTTGTTATATGGCGAATAAACTGATGGTGCCTGTGGTAAACCTGCAATTAATGCGAGTTCAGGCAAAGAACAATCTTTTAGTGTTTTGTTGAAGTATATTTTAGCTGCACCTTCAACACCATATGCACCAGAACCTAAGTAAACATTGTTCATATACATTTCTAAGATTTGGTCTTTAGAAATTGTTTTTTCAATACGTGCTGCAATCACTAACTCTTTGATTTTTCTTGTAAATGTTTTTTCATTAGACAAGAAAAGAATTCTTGCAAGTTGCTGAGTAATTGTACTTGCGCCTTGAACAACTTTTCGTGCCAATATATTTTGAACAGATGAACGAACAAGACCTACAATATCATATCCGTTATGGTGATAAAAATTCTTGTCCTCGGTTGCAATGAACGCTTCTTTTAATTGTTTTGGCACGTCTTTTATATCAACTTTTGAATAAGTATATGCAGTAAACGTTTTGATTACTTCACCATCTTGTGAGTAAAATTTAGTTACAATATTTGGTTTGAATTGTTCCAAATTTTTGATTGGAGGTTGGGAGTTCAAATATAATTGTAATGAAGCAAACCCTGCCAAAACAATTGCAGTTCCAATAATGAAAAACAATTTCAGATTTGTAACAAATTCATTTTCAATAGTTTTCTTTTGGATATTTTTTTTAGCTATCTCTCTATCGGATACACGTTTTTTAGATTTTCTTGCCATAGAAAATTCCCCTTTTCGTTATTTTATTATAACATGTGAATACGGATAAACAAACTTATGAAAAAAATAATTGATTTTTTACAAGTAATTAAAAACGAATTTTTATCGAATTTTGTTCCTGAACGTGTAAGTTATGAGATTACAGGCGAATGCAAAAAATGTGGCAAATGTTGTAACCACATGTATAGTGTTGATACTTACACAGAAAAAGAATTCAAATTTATGCAATTTTTGTTTCCTGCATACAGAAGGTTTTATATAAAAGGCAAAGATGAAGAAGGCAATTTCATTTTTGCATGCAAACTTGTAACTCCTGAGGGATTATGTTCTGATTACAAACACCGTCCTAGAGTATGTCGTAAATACCCTGCAAAAAGAATTTTTTACCCAGGAAAACTCCACGAGGGTTGTGGGTATAAAGTTAATATAAAAACATTTGAGGATTATTTGAAATAAAAAACAGAGCTTTTATTAAAAGCTCTGTTTGTTTGCTAAAACTTAACAGGATAATCTTTTGGAATTTTCCAATTATTCATTTGAATTAACGCAGTACACCAAATACCACCGTTTTCATGACAACCGTAAGGATATGCGGTAGATTCCATAATTTCTTTCAATTCTTTATAATTTTTTGGTGTTACTAAAACAGTATAACATTCTTTTTCAGAATCATATTCTTTATTTGTGCCAATAAAAATTAAAGGCTCAATACCTGCTTTACCCCAATATGGAGTTGTGCAAAAATAGTCCCCAGTCTTTTCAATATCGTTAGAAGGATAAAAGGCAAAAGCAAAATTTGTTGTCCCAGATGCCGTATTTTCACAATCACCAAATGGGCAATATGAAATGTGCATAATGTTTGGATCGCCATTATTATAAAAAATCATTTGAGTACCATCAATAGTGTTGATAAGAATTTTTTGTGGATCAGTATCATCTATTTTAGCTGTTTTTAAATAAGAAGCAAAATAAGTATTATAAAAATCTACTGCGTCTTTTGAAACATCCCAAGTTGAACGATTTCCATGATCAATCTCAGATAAGCGAACGGCTTCATTCATCATAGAATAAAATTTAGCTAATCTTGTTTCAACAACTTTTTTCTTGTAATTTGCAGTCAATGTTGGAATTGTCATTGCTGCAACAACACCGATAATTGCTAGGGTGATTAGGACTTCAGCTAGAGTAAATGCTGCCCCCTCACCCTTACCCTCTCCCGCAGGGCGAGGGAATAATCCCAAAACGTCCGAAAGCCTTACTAGGAGAGCGTTTCTACCCCCCCCCTAAGGTCTTAAAGCCAGTTATAGCTTCACTTTTTAACATACTACGATCTCCTATTCTGTTGGATCTTCCAACCTTAAAATATATTACTTGATCACTTGGTCACTAAAACCTTGATCACTTCTTCAATATACCATTTTTTTCAACTTTTGGCAACTAAATCTTTATTAATAATCTACATCAAATGGAGGATATTATACAAAACTTACAAAAGTTTTGAAAATGGTTGCCGATATAAAGAGTATTGATATGAGAAACTTCGGTTTTTCATACCTCCTCCCCAAGTCTGGTAGCCGTTCTTTTAAAGACGGCTTTTTTTTGCATTTAAAAAGCCCCTGCTTTCACAGAGGCTTTTATACTCCTTAGTTTGAAATTTAAGAAACTTGAATATCTTTTTCAAATCCAAACAATGAACTTACAGATTCATCATCATGAATTCTTGAAATTGCTTGTCCCAACAATGGAGCAACTGAAAGTTGTTTAATGTTTGAAGGCATTTTTGACATATCCAATGGAATTGTATTTGTTACAATACATTCTTTAATCGGAGCATTTGCTAATCTTTCAACCGCAGGACCTGAAAATACTGGGTGGGCTGCGCAGACATAAACTTCTTTTGCACCTTCTCTCATCAATAATTTTGATGCTTCACAAATTGTTCCTGCAGTATCAATCATATCATCAAACATCACACAAACTTTGCCTTTAACATCACCAATAACGTGAGAGGCGATAGCTTCATTGTGTTTATCACGACGTTTGTCGATAATTGCTAATGCGCAACCGATTTGTTTTGCAAAGTGTCTTGTTCTTTGTACACCACCTGTATCTGGGCTTACTGCAACCATATCATCAGGATCAATATTTAAACTTTTAATATAATTTACCAAAATTGGTGTTGCGAAAATGTGGTCAACAAGAATATTGAAGAATCCTTGGATTTGACCTGTGTGTAAATCCATTGCAAGAACTCTGTTTGCGCCTGCAGTTGTTAACAAATCTGCAACAAGTTTTGCTGTAATTGCTTCACGACCAGAAGTTTTTCTGTCTTGTCTTGCATAACCATAGTAAGGAATTACTGCTGTGATTGATTTTGCGCTTGCACGTTTGAAAGCGTCAATAATAATCAATAATTCCATTAAATTTTCGTTTACAGGATTACATAATGGTTGAATAATAAATACATCATCACCTCGAACACTTTCTTTTACTTGAACGTAAATTTCACCATCAGCAAAGTTTTTGATAACCATAGGTCCAATACTTGTACCTAAATAATCAGCAATTTCTTGAGCTAATTTTGTGTTTGAACGACCTGCAAAAAGTTTAATATCGTGTGTAGGGTTGATTGCACGTTCTAATTGCGGAAATGTCATTTCTAAAACCATTATTCTTAATCCTTTCTGTTTTGCATGATTTATTATAATTCTTTGAGTTTTTATCTACAAGATAGTTTTAAGTAATATTACTAAAATACGTGAAAATATTTTTTGCTATTTTTGTACCCATTTTGCACAAATCATACACAAATCTTCACCTGTTTCAGCATTTTTCAAAACGTGTGTTGTAGTGTCATCTGCAACTGCAACTTGTGATAAAACATTTGAACCATACTTAATTTCTTTTTTGAACATCAAATCAAGAGTTTTTAATTTCCTAGATTTTCTAAACTCAAAACCTAAAGGTTCAAAAGCCCAAATGATGTAATTTGCGTTATTGGCATGTTGGTTTACGTCAATATCTTCAAATCTGATTTCAAAAACTTTTTCAAAATCAAATTTTTCAGGAATTCTAATTTTGCCATAAGCCAAATCATCATCACGTTTTTCAAAAGGTTTCATATTTTCTTTATTGGCCATGACTTCTGCAACGCTTGCCATTGAACGAGTATCCATATCAGCTAACGCCCAAGTGCTTGCGACTCTGCCCAGTCTTTTTTCGGCACTTAAAATTTCAAAATCACGGAATGCAAATAATTTGTTGTAACCACGAGGTTCTGTTTTTATAGTCAAATCATATGTACCTGACGGATATTCGTCAAATTCCATGTGATATTTCAACAAAAACCATGCCAAATTATGTTCTCTAACAAATGAATAACCAAAACCTAATTGTTCTGCGTTATCGCTTGCCAAATCCTGTAAAAATAGCATTAATGCTGAAGGCTTCAAACCTAAATCGTAATCCATTTCGGAATATCTAACCTTAACAGGTACTTCAAAAACTCTCTTTTCCATAGTTTTATTTTATCATGAAAATAATTTATATTAAAAAAAGAATAAACTACTTGATTTTAAAACATGTCCATGTTAAATTAGAACTTGCCGAAGAAATGTGGGCTGCTAGCTCAGGTGGTTAGAGCGCACCCCTGATAAGGGTGAGGTCGGTGGTTCGAGTCCACTGCGGCCCATTAAAAAAGACAGGTTTTATGCCTGTCTTTTTTTATTATAATTGAATTTTATTCAATTTATAAAAATTTATAAATTAACGTAACCTGCAAAAATCAAAAAGGGTTTAAGAGGCTAGAACTTACATTTTTATAATTTTTATGCTACAATCCTTCTAAGGATTAGGGGAATGTATGCAATTTCAGGAATTAATTCAAATAATAAAAAGAGAATCTATAAATAATAGTTTTCAACAAGCCAGTGATAATATTCAAAATATAATATTTAATCTAAATAAAATTGAAATTATTCCGATAATTTCTGAAATTGGTGCAATTCCGGAATTTATTGACCATGATTCAACTGAGGAAAAATTATACACAAAGGTTTCTGATATTATTTTAGCAAAATGTTTTATTGAACTTGGTTTAAAAGCAAATGTTCTTCGTGAAAGAGCAAATTGTGCGGATGTTGTTGCCAAAAGTAATTACCATAATTATTCATTAATTGGAGATGCAAAAGCATTTAGATTGAGTCGTACAGCAAAAAATCAAAAAGATTTTAAAGTAGAGTCAATGGTTCATTGGCGAGGAGATTGCGATTATAGTGTATTATGTTGCCCATATTTTCAATATCCAAAAACAAAAAGTCAAATATATGGACAGGCGATAAATGGCAATGTTTCGTTGTTTTCTTGGGAATATCTAAGTATATTATTGCAGAACGATATAGTTGAATCTGAATACTTAAATTTAGAAAATTTATGGAACTATAGTTCTGTTATTGCAAACGATACAACTGTTGCGGATATGAATTTGTGTTTTTTAAATAAGCAAAATAAATTTTTACAAGAATTCATTAATTGTAGTGATAAAGATTTTGCTATTTTGTTTAATTCATTTAAAAATAGTATTATCAATAGGGGTGAAAACGAAATTAGATATTGGGAAAATGAAATTAATATAATAAATGGATATACAAGAGAACAAGCCATCAAAATACTTATAAAATCATTAAAACTAAATGAAAAAATTAATGCAATAAATAGTTTTATAAATCAGTTAAGAGGTTGATATGGAAATAGACAATATATATTGTGGTGATTGTACACAATTAATTAAAGAAATCGATAATAATTCTATAGACTTGATTTTAAGTGATATTCCATATGGTATATCTGTTGAAAATTGGGATGTATTGCATAATAATACTAATTCTGCATTGCTTGGTACAAGTCCAGCACAAATTCAAGCAGGTAAAATTTTTCAAAAACGAGGAAAACCTCTTAATGGATGGTCTGAGGCAGATAAAAAAATCCCAGTAGAATATTATAATTGGGTACGTTCTTGGGTAGATGATTGGCTAAGAGTAACAAAACCTGGTGGAAGTGTTTTTGTGTTTGCAGGACGAAGGCTTGCTCATCGTTGCATATGCGCTTTTGAAGATGCTGGATTTATATATAAAGATATGATAGGTTGGGATAAACAAAAAGCAGCTCATAGAGCACAGCATATAAGTTGTGTTTTTGATAGGAGAAAAGATTATTTGACCTCTGAAAAATGGGAAGGTTGGAAAGTTGGGAATTTACGACCTGTTTTTGAACCAATATTATGGTTTATGAAACCTTATAAAATTGGAGGTACATTAGCTGATAATGTTCTAGAATATGAAGTTGGCGCATATAATGAAACGATTTTGGACAAGTATAATCAAAAAACTAATAATTTATTTTTCATAGAATCGCAAAATTCAGATAAGGGATTGCATCCGACTCAAAAACCATTAAAACTAATGGAATTACTAATTGAATTGACTACAACTAAAGCACAAATAGTATTAGATCCGTTTGCAGGTAGTGCAACAACATTGGTAGCTGCATATAATCTTGACAGACATTTCATTGGCTTTGAAAAATCTAAAGAATATTATGATATTGCAAAACAAAGAATTGACAATTTACAAAATTCTCAAATGCAACAATCTTTGTGTTTATAAATTTCCGTATTTTATTCATTTTAAAAATGTCATTTGTAAATTTTTTATTTTAATTAGGATACAATACTCGTATTAATTTATCACAAATCTTTTCAAATCTTTTATTTATAAAATTAATATAGTTTTCAGTTATCTCATCTTGTGATAAATTATCATTATTTATCCATATCAAATCCTTTTCTTCTGTAAAAGAAAATTTGGTTTCTATTTCATCAATATTGGTTAATTTTGATTGATAAATTGTTTTATCCTTCTTACCTCTATTAAGATCTTCTGGTAAAAAACATAAATTCCCAATAGAGCTTAGTGGAAGTCTTAAGACTATATTATTTTTATTAAACCTATTCATTATTTTTTTCATGCGTTCTTTTGTTGCAATATGTTCAATATCGTAACATTCGTCATTGATCTGTTCTGCTGCTGTTAAAATATTAGAATAAATGATGTTTAATATAATTCTTTCTGCTTCTTTAGGATTTTGAACTTTCAAATATTCTTTTCGTTCTAATTTGATATTTTCGTGCCATATCTTCAAAATATTTATTATATCTTGTTTTTCAATGTCTTTAGTATAGTACTCTTTATTAAGAATTACGTTGTTTAGTTTTCTATCGCCTGAGCCTCTCCAATTTGTTTGTATAACGTCAACAAGATAAGTTTTTATTGCGTTGTTTCTAAAATCGTTTATGTAATTTCTCCAATTTTTATTATAAGAATCTAAGTGTACTTCTTTATTAATAACTTGATCATCATCATTAATATCATAATCCATAAATTTATTTATAAATACACTTGCAATCATTGAACATATTTGCATTTCTGTATGTATAGGTGATGAATTATGTCTTACATTAGATTTGAATTTTGTTGTTATAGCGACCGCTTTATCAACAATTTTTATACATTCTATAACTTCTTTCAAAAATTTGTTAATGTCTTCGTCATTACCTATAATATCTACCAAATTCTTATTCAAATTTTTAATTTCAGAATTTTTAAGTCCTAAACAAGCATTAACTAAATTAAATCCAATACTTTCAACTTCATTAATTTGTTTTGCGCTTGAAAATAAATGCGGATACTGTTCTGATATCATTTTGCCGAATCCAAATAGTAATTCAAATGTGCTCAATTCATTTTTTTTAGAAAATGTTATAGGGTCAAAATTCTCAATTTCTATATTATTTTCAATATTTTGACTTTCATATCTTTCTTTATTAATGTCAACAATTCTTTTTAAATCATTATCTACAATGATTTTATCATCAGACCAAGTTGCTGCGTATATTTGCCATTTTGTTAATTGTGAACCTTTTGAGTTTATTCTTTCAAAAATTACAGGTAGATAGTCCTCATCACCTTTTATTACAATTGCGGGAATTTTTGCTTCGACCATAGTTGTACAAATTTGTTTATATAAATACAACATTGGTTTTATGATTTTAGTTACTTCTTTTTCTTTACCTTGTAATGTAGGAAATTCTTCAGATAATTTTTCAGCACATTCATTATATTGAATTTCTTTTATTGCATCCATTGTTTTATAATCATTTTTTATCCAATTGATTATAACTTCAACCATTTTTTCTTTGACAAATTCTTTACCAGAATTTACATTAGCCAAATTATATAATTCTTCCATCGAATTATCATCAATATCATCTTCATTAAAAAATTTAGAAGGATTTTCTATAAATTCATATATAGTATTTGATCTTTGCAAACCATCAATAATTCTATAGTTATTTTTATTGTCATCTTTATAAAGTAAAATGCTTCCAAAAGGTAATCCCTTTTTAATGGAGTCAATTAAATCAGCTTTTTGTGAATCTTTCCATACAACACCCCTTTGGTAGCGAGGGACAACCAATTTATTACTTTCCTGATCTTTGTGAATTTCTGTTGCAGTATATTCTTTCATTGACCAGCTATTATTCATATATTTTACCCCTTAAATTTTTTACAAAGTACACATTTACTTTAGCATAAATGTGTAGATTTTTCTATTTATAAATAAAAAATGATAAGAGTATTTGGCTGATTGGGCAATTTTTTACATTTTAAATACTTTATACAAGCATAGGTAGTTTAATGTCTGGGAAATTTTTCAACATTTTATTAAATAAGAATATTCAGGCTCCTCCGTTATCTTGGCGAACAAGCAGAGTTGGGGCGTCGTTGCGTACTCTTTGGGAATCAATAGTTGATACGATTAAACCAACTAAATTAGGCAAAAAGTTTTATAATACAATGCTTTCTAATCCGACAAAAGAATCAGTTCAGGAGGTTTGTGACTCGTTTACAAAAGAAACTGGTGTAAAATTAATTATGACAGATCCTACAGAGGCTTATTGTTTTTCAAGTTTTGCACATGTTTTGCTCAGAGATATTAAAAACGGTCGTTTCCCAAAAGATATAAAGTATGTAATTTTTGGTCATGGCTCTGGAACTTCATTGGTTAAATCTGGTCAAGATGCCTGGCATGTGGCAGGAAATCCTAAAGTTAAAATTTTTGACTTTATAGAAGAAAATGTTCCAAAAGGAAACAAAGTCCTCGTTAATTGTTGTGAATCGACCCCAAAACAATATAAACACTTAATTCCAAAAGATAAACCTGCTATCGGATATTCAACTTATACAGATGCTTCAAGTTCTTATTATCATCCTTTAAAAATTGTTGAAAGTGGGCGCAGACAAATTGTTGGGGCTTATGCAAATGGCATAGCTACAATGTATTAATCATAAAAGCATAAAAAAGATTAGTCATATTGATGTGAATGAAATTACAGTATTATTTTTCTTTAGAAAATTAACTGTAACTGTATATGGTGAATAGACTAAAAAGAGCGACGATTAGTCGCTCTTTTTTATTTTACAATCTTTCGTGATAACCATACCAAAGAGCTGCTGATCGAGATTTATTGACTTCTATTTGTTGTTTAAAATCATCTATGGCCATGGTTAAAATATTTATTTTGTCACAAACTTCACGCTCACTTCGAAAAGGATTATTTTGATAAGACTGTATTAAAAATGCTTTTTCTGTCTGAAGTGCCTGAATTTGATCGAGTAATTCTTTATTTAATGCGTTATATCTGTTAATTTCTTTTTCAACAGATTTGTAGTCTGAATATTTTTTCTTTATGGTCCTTGTAGGATCATCAAACCTTGTACCAAAATTAATTCTATTGTTAATTACATTGTTCATATTTTCTTTAAAACAAGTAAAAATATTTTTTGCTAGTTAAATAAAAAAGACCGATATGTAATCGGTCTTTTTCTAGAAATTGTTTTCAATATTATTAGTGCAAATATCTTACAAACAAATAAATTGAACTTAGTGTTAATGAAATAAACGTAATCAAAGCACCGTATTTCATAAATCTCATAAATGAAATAGGGAAACCTTTAGATGTTGCTGTTTCACTAACAATAACGTTTGCAGCTGCACCGATAATTGTAAGGTTACCACCTAAACAAGCACCAAGTGATAACGCCCACCATAGAGGGTGATGACCTTCACCTGTGTATGGCAAAGTGTGTTGAACTTGTTCAATCAATGGAGCCATTGTTGCAGTGTAAGGGATGTTATCAATGATACCTGATAAAATACCTGAACCCCAAAGGATGAACATTGTTGCAGCATTCAAGCTACCTTGTGTAAGTTCGATTAATTTATCTGCCAAGAAGCTGATACCACCGTTAGCTTCAAAACCACCAATGATAATGAACAAACCTACAAAGAAGAATATTGTAAGCCATTCAACGTCTTGGTAAATTTCTTTTGGTTCTTCAAACAATAACAAGAAAGATGCACCTGCAACAGCAAATACATACGCAGGAATTCCTGTTAAATCATGAGTAACAAAACCTAGAATAACTAATGCCAATGTAATCATTGAACGAATCATTAAAGGTTTGTTAGTAATAGTTTTTGAGTTGTCAAGATTTGCGATATAAGCCATTTTTTCAGGTGTTGCTTTCAAGCCTTTTCTAAACAAAAAGACTAAAACACCAACTGAAACTAGGAAGATAATTGTAATGATTAATGTTAATTCACTTACAAAATCCATAAAACTCAAACCGGCTCTTGCACCGATAATAATGTTTGGGGGATCGCCGATTAAAGTTGCAGTACCACCAATATTTGATGCTAATACTTCTGTAATCAAAAATGGTACAGGGTCAACATCAAATTCTTTTGCGATAACAAAAGTTACAGGCATGATTAAAACAACTGTTGTTACGTTATCCAAAAATGCTGATGCAACTGCAGTAAATGCTGCAAGTGCAAATAGAACCATTTTTGGATGACCTTTTGTTGCTTTTAAAATTTGTAATGCCATCCACTTAAACACACCACTTCTACTTGCGATATGTACCAAAATCATCATACCAATAAGCAAGAATATAACTTCAAATTCTACATATTCAAAAACTGATTTGATATATGTTCCAGCTTCTGTGTCCACATGTCCGTGGAAGGGTAAAAGTCCCAATAAAAGTGTTAACGCTGCACCAACTAATGCAACAACGGACTTTTGAATTTTTTCGGTTGCAATAAATACGTATGCAATTAAAAGAATTGCACCGGAGATAAGCATACCGTGGGTTGTAATAAAGTTTTCCATTTTTTAAATCCTCTCCTTCATTGTGTTCTATTGTATCACAAACTTGCCAAAAGTTGAAAAAAATGGTAAAATGAAGAAGTCTTTAAGACGTTAAGGCGATAAGTCTATAAGTTCAATAATTAATTATGTAACGAACTTAACGTCCTATAGTCTTAAAGACTTAACGACT
>SUTY01000026.1 GCA_015152455.1 Cyanobacteria bacterium SIG32 | reverse complement strand
CCTCCCTCGCTAGGGAGGGGCTGGGGGTGGGTGAGCTTTTATTATTGTTAATAATCACCCACCTAAATCCTCCCTAGCAAGGGAGGACTTTTTCCTTGAAATTTGTTTTTCACATAACAAAACAAGGTTGTACAAGATCTAATTCTTGTTAACAACCTTTCAAATTTTATATTATTTATTAATTTATTTAGAGATCCTGAAACAAGTTCAGGATGACGGTACAATTTTGCACAAATCGCCAAAACCCAGACTAGGAGAGTGTTTCTACCCCCCCCCTAAGGTCTTAAAGCCTGTCATAGCTTCACTTTTTAACATACTATGCTCTCCTGTTCAGTTAGATCTTCCAACTTTAAAATATATTACTTGATCACTTGGTCACTTAAACCTTGATCACTTCTTATCTTACCATTTTTTTCAACATTTGGCAACTAAAATATATTTATTAACTCTTTGTAATAACCCTCATTGAGCAGTTTATTAAATTGCTCATATGTTGTTGGGGCAATAGATCGAACATATTCTTTGTCTAAATAAACACCTTCAACAAAACGAGCGAAGAGTTCTGTTGGTTTGTAGTAATATTTTTTGCTTTTGTTTATTCTTGCAGAAACTCGTGATTGTTTTTTCTGATAAGATTTAAGTCTTATATATGCAACAAAAGATTTTGGCATATCAGTAAAATCTTTTTCTATTGTATCAATTGAATAGATTTTAGCTTTAGGTATCCAAAAACCTTTGATAAGTTTTACTCTATCGTATTTTAACAAATATTTGGCATCTGATTTTTTTATATATTTTTCAAATTCTTTAAATTGTTTGGAACGTTGGAATTTTGGATAATCTTCTTTGATGATATTTTCATACTGTTTGATTTTTTCTTTAATTAATGTCTTGTGATATTCTAATTTTTTACATAAAGAATTTTTATCGACAAAGTGAGTTACATCTATTAATTCTTCTCTAATTTTAGGGGTATCTAATTTTAAAATAGCCTGTAATGTCCCACCAGTTTTTTCCATTCCTGGTTCTATTTGAGAGTGAATGTAGTGTGCAAATTCATGTATTAAAGTTGGAGCTTTTCTGTAATCTGGAATATTTTTAGAAATATCGATTCTGTTTTTTATATAAAATCCCTGATGTCCACGAGCTTTAGTTGAAGTATGAACTTCAATTCCCAAACTTCTAAAATACTTAACCAATTCTTTTTCATTCATGACAATATTATATTATAAAAAGGCGACCATTTGGTCGCCTTTAGTTATTTAGTTCTTTTTCTTTCATCAATTAATAATATTGTGCAAATTGTAATACAGATTATTGCAGATACAATCCAAAACGCAATAGCACCGTTCCAGCCGAATTTATCGACCATAAAACCTGTACCTGTTGCTGAAAGCACTGCACCAACGTAGCCAAATGTTCCTGTAAAGCCTGTTGCGGCTGATGCAACTTTTTTAGAACTACTTTCAACGGCACAAAGCCCACCGATCATCATTTGTGGTCCGTATGTGAATGCACCTAACAATCCTATTAAAACAAAGTCAATATTGCTGATTGTGTTAAATTTCAATAACAATAAACAACAAACAACGCCAACTAAATAAATTAAGTTTACAGGAGCACGTTTACCTTTGAATATTTTGTCAGAAATTAAACCTGCACATATTGTCCCAGCAATACCAACAAGAGGTAATGAACTTAATTTCATTGCTGCAAGCTCAAGAGAGTTGTCTTTTGCTTCATTCAAATATTTAATCATCCAATCTTCTGCGCCAAATCTGATGATATAAACAAAAATATAAGCAATAGCAAGCATCCAAATTGTTTTGTTGCATAAGATATTTTCTTTAAAAATTTGTGCATAAGATCTATTATCAGCTTCGCCAGCGTCAGCTTTTTTTGCGGCAGGTTCTTCGTTATAAGTTTCGATATCAGGAAGTCCAAGTGATTGTGGTCTGTCACGAAGTCTATCGAACAACCAAATTGCAACAATAATTGCTAAAATACCTGGTGCGAAAAATGCCATCTTCCAACCAAAATGTGCTACTAAAAATCCTGAAATGATTACACTTAAGAAAGTACCAACTTGGTGAGAACAAGACCATAATGACCACTTTGTTCCACGTTCAGAGTTTGAATACCAGTAAGTTAAACTTTTGGCAACTGCTGGAAAACCTGCAGATTGGAACCAGCCTGAAGCACCCCAGAAAAATACAAATAGCCATAAAAGAATTGTATTTGTAGGTAATCCGAAGAATGAAACTTCACCTGGAGTTACAAATACTGCTGACAAACCGAAGCATAGGTTTGCGATAGCTGTCATTATTAATGCTGTAGGTAAGAATTTTCTAACATCAGAACCATCTGCTAAAACGCCATTCACAAACTTACCGATACCGTAAGTTAAATATAATGAGCTACCCAACAATCCAAGTTCAGTATTTGAATATCCATATTCTTCACTTAAGCCAGGAAGTGCTACTGCAATATTTTTCTTACATAAATAGAATACTGTATAGCCGATAAAACAGGCGTAAAATATTCTTAAACGCCAATGAGCATACATTGACTTTACTTTTCCTGCATCAGCAATTGTTGCTTGGACAGGAGGCTCTTTAAAAAATTCTCTTAATCCCATCTACTTATTCCTTATTATTTGTATATTTCTTGTTTCAGTTAATTCTTGACGTGCATTTCTTATAATTTCTCTTTTTTCTTCGTCTAAACTGTGACCACATACTAATCTATCAATGAATCCTGTGTTTAATTTTACGGCTTTTTCAAATGCTCCAACTTCATTTAACACATCTTTGATTTCCGCAAAATCATAACAGAATGATTGTTTAGAGTTGTAAGTTAAAATATCGCCAGATTGAGAGGTGATAGGTTCTCCACCTTGCTCAAAATAAAGTTTAAATACAGATTTCAAATCTTGTAATTCAGACTGTAGAGTGTTTACTGTTTGTTGAATTCTTAAAAATCTTTCAAATAAATATTCAACATTTTCAAGTTGTTTAACTTCCCAATCATATTTTTGAAAATACAATTTCTTAAGTTTTGGATAAGCTAATGCCAATCCCATTGTATCAGCCATTGCGCGGTGATGATTTGTTAATTCTACATCAAACTTTGTTGTTAAGGCTTCTAATCCATGAGAATCCATTTCCGGATAAACTTCTTTAAACATTTGTTGGCTATCCACACGAGGATTTGTAAGCTCTTTTCCTGCAGTTCTGATACTTGCTTCGTTCAAAAATGAATAATCAAAAATTGCGTTATGAGCAACAATTGGATAATCGCCTATAAATTCCAAAATTTTTGGCATAATTTCTTCTTCAGTTGGGGCATCTTGAACCATTTCTTCAGTGATTCCGTGAATTGCGATACTTGATTTTCTGATATGTTGTTGGGGGTTAATCAACGTTTGAAATTCATCTTTGATTTTGCCATTTTCAAGCCTGACCGCTGCAAACTCCACCATTTTTTCTTTTGTATAATCCAATCCCGTAGTCTCAGTATCGAGAACAATTTCAATTATTTTTTTTCTAGCCATCTATAATACCCTATTCAAAATCTATTAAGATAATAGCACAAAAAAACTTTCTGTGCTAAAATGCTCATGACAGACGAAAATAAGGAGATGTGTATGGCAATTGAAATTAATGATGCTTCATTTGAACAAGAAGTTTTGACTTCTGCAACCCCTGTTGTGGTTGATTTTTGGGCACCTTGGTGTGGTCCTTGCAGAAAACTTGGTCCAATTTTGGACGAGGTTTCTTCTGAATTGGGTGAAAAAGTTAAAATTGTTAAAGTTAATACTGATGAAAATTTGAAAACTGCAAAAGATTATTCAATCAGTGGTTTGCCAAGTTTGTTGGTGTTCAAAGATGGTAAAGCGGTAGAAAGAATGGTTGGTTTAATGCCAAAATCAACAATTATTTCTAATGTAGAAAAACATCTATAATTATTAATAAAAAACACAAAAAGAGCTTCCAAAATTTTGGAAGCTCTTTTATAATGGGTAACAATCTGTAACAAATGGAGGATATTATTAAAGTTTTCAAAACATAGCGCCGTCATTTGAATTGTATAGGATTCAGTAAGCATGGCAATTAAAATTACAGATATTAGAAATAAGCATGAATTCATGTCTGATGCTGAAAAAGCTGCAGCTTTTCAAGAGGCTGTTGCAGCTAAAGTTGCAGAGCTTAAATCCGCATATAGCGGAAATCCTAAATTTGCCAAATTTACTGAAGATGATTGGCTTTCCTATGCCGCAGCTTGCTTAAAAAAATCAAATGCTATAACAACTCAATCCTATTATTACGGTGTTCCTGGTGTTGAACTCGATCCTGAACTTGCCATGTGGGTTCAATATACCTATGAAGAAATACTTCAAATGGAAGCCGGTGGTGTGCTTATTCCAGAGGAGATACTTGCTTGGGCTCATTCTATGCAGGACAATGATGTGACTTCTTATGAAGTTGGTGAAGAGTCGTCATCTGCAGAAGAAACGGTCGATGAGTCAGATGATTCCGATTTGTCTAAATTGGAAAAAGATGCCCGCAAAATGGGTGAAAAAGCTAAACAAGCAAACGAAGAAACAAATGTTAAGTATGCGGAATTTGAAACGATTTCCAAAAAGGCTGAAGATATCAAACGAGAACAAGAGGCTTCGCAAAAAGATGGTTTAAAAGAAATTCAGGAGCTTACTGAAGAATATGCTAAACTTGATGAAAAAATCAGGCGTGGTGATCAACTTAATGAAGCTGAAAAAAATCGATATCGTGAATTGAATTCATTGCTAAACGGCAAAGACGGAGAACTTGTTACTGATATACAAGCATCTACGGCTGAGCTGGAAGATTTGATGAATTCAATGAAAACTTTGGATAAAGACATTGATACCAATATTGAGCTTGGTGATGATGCTATTAGATCAGCGACTAAATTAGCTGAATATGAGAAAGAGCATAAATCTACAAATGTAGAGGGAAATTTCTTTATAAATATGGCAACAGGTCAAACTCTTGATGAATTTTACGGTGCTAAAGGTCAAAGTTTGGCTAGAGATGTTTTTGATAGCGGTAATAACTTAATACAATTCTCTAATACATTAAATACAACTTTAATGTCAAACGAATATACTGCGTTGTTGGAGTTTGCAACCCAATTTAGTGCAAATGCTAATGAAACTCTTGACGGAACAAAAGAAGCTATGGGTGAAAACTTCAACAAATCTACGGAAGAATTAAATGGGGAAGAAACTAATACAGAAACCCCTGCAGATGAAGAAGCTGAAGAGCAACTTACAATGAAAGATTTGACTACTCTTGGTTTCGGCTCTAAAGAACTTATTAAAAAAGATATAGAAGTAAGAGAGGCATCTCAAAAAGTTGCAGAGCAAGCAGAACAAGAAGTTGAAACTCACAAAAACGAACAAGAAAAATTACAAAAAGAGAAAGATACTGTTCAAGAAGAACAAGAAGATGCGGCGAAAGATGTAGCAGGATCAGGTTCAAATCCAGAAATTGAAGAAGATCCTGAAATTGATGAACCGCAAGATCTTGAAGATGCTCAAGAAACCCAAGAAACTCAAAAATCTGAAAATGAAGAAAAAGTAGATAAACAATCAGAAAATGAGAAGAAAGCTGAAAAAGTTTTAGATATTAACGCAGCAATTGAAGCAAGTAATCTTGAAGGAGATACGGCAAAAGAACGATTAGAAAAAGCTACAGAAGTTAATGACAAATACAAAACATTTAATGACGAAGCTGCAGATATAATGGATAAAACATGTAATGTAGGTGCGGCAGCTACAGTATTTGGTACTGGCATGATTGCTAACGGAAGTAGTTTGATAGTTGCAGGTGTACCGTTGTTACCAAATCCGTTTACTCATGCTATGGGTGCAATGTTAATTGCGCAAGGTGTAATTTTAACAACTGCTGGAACTGGATTTTTAGGTATAGGTGGCAGTTTGATTGCAATAGGTCTTAACGGTGTTGATGAAACAATGCTTACTGGAGATCAGATAGACTTGACTGATGAAATAGTTCAAGATGCAATGGCGCAAATTGAAGGTACTGAAGGTGCTGAAGGTGCTGAAGGTCAACAAGGACGTTCTGCAGCTGAACAAGAACGATTTGATATGCGCAAAGCTGGTGCAAGTCTTCCTGATCAGGCACGTCACTTTAGAAAGAAAAGCTCTGAAGAAACTCTGAAATCCGCAATTGGTATTGTTGAAACAAAATTCGTTGAAGAAAAATCAGAAAAAGAAGCAAAAACTGCCGAAGGAATTGCTGAAGGTATTGAAAAGCGCTTATCAGGCAAAAAAGAAGAATATGATAAATTAAAAGAAAAGAAAGAAAAATTCGACGAACAACAGGAAAAATTAGCTAATGCCTCAAGTCCTGAAGATTATAAGAATATGAAAATTGATCCTGCAGAACAATTTACGTCATTTGATCAGCAAAAAATGACAATGCTTGGCAATCAATTGCAAATGTTTGGAGATACTGCTCAGGCTAAATTGTTCCAATCTTTAGAAAAGGTTGAAGGATTAGCAGAATTTTTAGAAGATAAAGAAGAAATTGCGTTGACAGCAATTGATTATGGTCAAGTTGCTCAAATTGTTGGTATGCAATTGTTTGACCAATCAAAAAATAATGTACTCCTTATTACTCGTATGTTATTAGGCTTAACAACAATGGTTGCAGGTAAAGGAGCTGAAACTGTTGGTGGTACGTTAAAGAAAGTTGTTGATAAAGCGGATACAGCCAATGAATCAAATATCAATACGATTACTGGTGCGCAACAAACTGTTGAAAACATTACTATGTCTAAAGCTATAACATCCAATGAGGGTGAAGAAGGCGAAGAAGAAGACACAGAAAATAAAGAAAATAAAGAGGGTGAAGAAGAACAACCTAAACTTACAGAGGGGCAATCTAAACTTAAGAAAATGCAAGCCGAAGGTAAGAGTTTGCCAGAACAAACTGCTGCGTTTATGGTAGCAAGTGGTAAAGAAGGTGCAGAAGCTGAAGCAAGTATGATGATGACTCAAATGGTAGAGGCTGAATCAAATAAAGAAGCTAAAACGGCTGAATTTATTGCAAAAGTCGTAGAAAAAACAATGAAAGACAAAAAGGAAGAGTACGACGAATTAACAGAAAAGAAAGAAAAAGCTAAAGAAGCAGAGAAAAAAGCTAAAGAAAGAGCTGAAGCCGCAAAATCAAGAGATATAAGTGCTAATCCAACTGCAATCGAAAATCCAGAAGAAGAATTTACAGAAGAAGATGAACAAAGATTAAATAAATTGAGTGGTCAACTTGAACGAGTTGGAGATAGTGCGCAAGGCCGACTATTAAAATCACTTGAAAAAGTCGAAGGTTTGGATGAATTTTTGGCTGATTTTGGTGAAGAAGCCTTGGAAGCTATGGACTATGGTGCAATTTCTGAAATCTTAGGTATGATTTTATTTGAACAAACTGCAGGTAATATTTTCCTAATTCACCATATGCTTTTAGGTTTATTGGCTATGCGTACTGGTAAAAATGCTCAAATTTCAGGTGAAGAATTAGGTGAAGCCGTTGGAAAAACTTATACTGTAAACGCTTCAAATACTACAAAAATTCACCAATCACAACAAAAAGTAGCAGAAGTTACAATGTCAGAAGCTCTTGGTGGTTCCACAGAAAGTGCTGAAGAACAAGAAAATACGGAAAGCACTGAAGGAGCAGAAGGTGCAAATCAAAGTGCAGTACCTGAAGAAACCCCTGAAACAACATCTGCAGAAGAACCTCCAGCAGGTGAAAATACTGAAGAAACTCCACCTGTTGCAGAAGATTTGACATCTACGCCTGCAATTGCGGTTGGAGATCAGACATCATCCGAACAGGTTGCTATAGCTACTGCTTCAAGTCAAGCTACTTCACAATCTGTAGCAATGCCGACACCAACTACTGAAGATGGTACATCAATTGAAGCTCCTGCTATTTCTGTTGGTACAACAAAAACTACTTCTCAAACTGTTGCTACAGGAACGACTGTTGCAGATTCTGTAGATGAAACAGGAGCAACTTCAGTTTCTGCAAATGCTGGTGCACCTCAGGGTTCAGGTTTAACAGGTGCAGCAGCTATGGTCGCAGGATTTAATAAAGCTGAATTTGTTGAAAAAGCGCAAGCAAAAGTTGGTATGGAAGGTGCATCAGGCTCAGAAAACTCTGAATCTGCTGGTGGAACTGAAAAAGATCAACAAGCTGAAGATGAACAAAGCATAACATCATTAATTGCGGCACAAGGTGATAATGCCCAAAAAACACAACAAGGAACAGATGATTCAAAAGCAGCGACTGCTGATGCTAAAGTTGCAAACAAAGATTCTAAAGAACTTACAAAAGATGCCAAAAAAGATGAAAAACAGTTAACCGCTGAGGGTAAAAATATTGAAAAAATGATTCAACAAGAACAAAAAGAAGTTGAAAAACTTGTTGAAGAATCTCAAGCTGCGGTTGAAGAACAGTTACAATTAATTGCGGAATTTGAAACATTACAAGGTCAAACAGATACATTGAATGCAAAAGTTGAGGCTTCAAATTCTCAACAACAAGCACCTGCTCCACAATCTGTTGCTCCCGCAGCTGCTGAAGGTGCTGAGGGTGGTGGATTATTAGCAGCGGCTCCGCAGGCTCAACCACAAATGCAAGATACTTCTATTCAGCAAGATATCGTGACTATTAGTGCTAACCAAGCTAGAATGGGTGAAATTTCTACTCGTTTTAATGTTTTAGGTGTAAAAATTGATACTAATAGAGTTAAAATGACAAAAACTCAAGGATCAATTAATAGACGTATAAGAAAATATAAAAAAGTAACAGACGCCAGAATAAAAATGCAAAAGGCAGCTCAAAAAGCTGAAGAGAAAAAGCAAAAGCAAATGCAAAAAACAATGGCGGCTTTAGACATTGTTTCAAGCGTTTTTTCAATAGTTTCTGCGATTTCTTCATTAATGCAAGTTTTGGGTATTCAGTTTATCACAATCGGTGGTGTAATGATTGCTACCGGTACTCCATTACTGTCTAACCCATTTACTGCTGCTGCTGGTGCTGCTTTAGTTGCAGGTGGTACTGCTATGGAAACAACCGGTGGTACATCTGAGGGTGGTGGTATCGCACTTAATGCGTATTGTGCAGTTGGTATTGCGGCTTGTCAAGTGGCAAAAGCAGGTGTATTGTTAGCTAATGGTTATTCAAAAGAAGCCTTTATGACTTTAGCAACTGCAGCAATTTCTATTGCAACATCAATGGTAGGTGCAGGTGGTGCGGCAAGTGGCGCATTACAAGGTATTTCAGCTGGTTGTCAAATTGTTGGTTCAAGTGCGCAATTAGCTGCTAATGTACAAACTGTACAAGGAAAAGAACAGAGTGCTTGGCTTGGTACAGTTTCTCAGGTCGCAGGTTTAGCTGGTGGTCTTGCAGGTGCAGGTGCTGGTTTATCAGGCGGTGTTCAAGGCTTTGAAGGTGCCGTTAAAGTAATTGGTGCGGCAGGTCAAGCTGCATCAGCAACTGCACAAATTTCTACTTGGATAAAACAAGCTAACGGTAAAGATGCTGGCAAATTTGAAGAAATAATGGGCTTGATTGGTACAGGTTTAAGTACGGCTTCTGCTGTAATGTCTTTGGGTATGCAAGCGTTTGGAGGTTCTGGAAATACTGATAACAACAAAGGTTCAGATGATGCGAACAATGATCCAAAAACTGATCCTAAAGGACCAGAAACTCCTGCAAATAATAATGGTACAGAACAACCTGATGCCACTGAAAATCCAAGTGATCCAGCCAACAAGCCTGAAACAGACTCTCCAGAAGGCAAAAAAGACACAACTTCTACAGACAAAAAAGAAGAAGTAAAAAAAGCTGATGGAGAAAGTGATGAAGAGAAAAAAGAAGAAGTTACTCCTGCTGAAGAAACTGCTCTTGCGAGTGAAGATAGCATAACAGGGGCAGCTGCTGATATTGTTAAAGCAGAACAGGCTCAAACTTCTGTAAAAGAATCTATTCAACAGGTTGATAGTGCAGCTACTCAAGTTGAAAGTCAAGATCAAAGTACAGTTGATGCGTTAGAAAATTATAATGCGGACAGTGATAACCAAAATCAAGATTTACAAACAGGTTCAGATAATCAATCTACAGATAATACTGAAGATATTACAAATCAAGAAGAAGTCGGTGATACTCCTCTAGCAACAGAAGAAGAACAACAGGAAGTTGAAGAAGTTGTTCCAACAGAAGAAGTAGTTGCAGAAGAAGAATTAAATCCTACAGAAGAAGAGGCGCTTGTCGAAAATTCTGATGAAGAAGAAAGTGATACAGAAGTAAAAGATGAATCTGCTAGTACAGAATTGGCGGAAAATGATGATGGTACTTTAGTTGGAGCGGCAGCTGGTGTTAATGATGTTGAACAAATGCAAACAGAAATTAGTCAATCTGCAGATCAACTCGGTGCTTCAACTGAACAAGTAGAAAGCCAAGATCCAAGTGCAGTTGAAGATATTGAAAATTATAATGCTTCTACAGAGGGTACTCAAGAACAAAATCCGCAATCTGATGATGAAACTCCATTAACTTCACCAACAGAAGAAACAGTTGCTACTCCTTTAGCCACTGAAGAAGGTCAATCTGCTGCTGAAGAAGTTGTTCCAACAGAAGAAGGAACTGAACTTGAAGGTCAAAAAGTTAATGCAGAAGAAAAACCAAATACTGAAAATGTTGAAGGAGAAAATGATAACGAGCAAAAAGCAGAAGAAGTTGGACAACAAGAGAAAGCTAAAAAAGCAAAAGAAGAAAAAGAACCAAAATTAACTCGTAAAGAGCGTAAAGCACAAGAAGCTGCTGAAGAACAAGAATTTGCAGAAGACGTAAAAGAAAGAAATGGTTTTACAGAAGAAAATAAATCACAAACTATTGATGGTCAAACTTTTGAAATTAATGAAGAAGGTAACTTTGTCATTAATGGAGAAGAAGTTTCCCCAGGAGAAATGCATGCAAGAATGACTGCGGCAAAAGCTGAAGCAGGAGAAACTCAACAAGAGTTCGATAATCTTGAAGCTGGTGGAGTTAAAGAAATCGACGGCAATATGTTTGAGAAACAGGAAGATGGCTCTTATAAACTTGTCAAAGGTTATGATGATGATATGAATAGGCAATTATCAGATGAAACTTTTGATGCTGGTGAATTATTTGAAACAACTCAAATGACAGAAGAACAACGCACTCAATGGCAACAAGAAAATGTTGATCCTATTAGAAATGCCCAAAATACGCCTTCTGACAATCCTACAGGTTTAGAAAATACTTCGTCTATAGAACAACGTGTTGCGGAACATAATGGTTTGGAAATAGGTAAAAAGCAGACAATAGGCGGTCAAACTTTTGAAGTAACCACAGATGGTAAATATATGGTTGATGGTCAAGAAGTTGATGTGGGAACATTCTTGTTAGATGCAGAAGCCGCAAACAATTATTCAACCAGTGTTAAAGAACAGTTTGATACGGCACAAGTTGGTGATAGTCAAACTATTGATGGTAATGAATTTGTAAAACAAGAAGATGGAACATATAAATTTGTTACAGGTTTTGACGAAAATCTCGAAATGCAATTGGCAGATAAATCTTTTGATGCTGATGAATTGTACAATATAAGTATGGGTACAAAAGAGCAACGAGCGCAGTGGGCAGATTCAGAATTGGCGGAATTCAGACAAGATTCTGGCATGGAAGCATCTGTTGTAACTGCGACTGATACAATCGATCAAACTGCACCTCTTGAACAACGTGTTGCAAGACAAAGCGGTTTGGAAATAGGCAAAAAACAAACAATAGGTGGTCAAACTTTTGAAGTTACTGCGGACGGCAAATATATGGTTGACGGTAAAGAAGTTGATGTCGGAACATTTGTGATGGATGTGGATTCGGCAAATGCTTATTCTGCAACAATTAGAGAACAATTTGATAACGCTCAAGTCGGTGATAGTCAGACAATTGATGATAATAGATTTATAAAACAGGAAGACGGTACGTATAAGTTAGTTACCGGCTATGACGATAATTTACAAGCTCAATTGGCAGACAAAGTTTTTGGATCTGATGAATTGTATAACATGGGTATGAGTACTCCAGAAGAACGTGCACAATGGCAACAAGAAAATATTGACCCTATCACTAATCCATCTGGTGAAGCTACTGCAAATAATTCTGAATTATCTGCAGATTCTCCTGCATTATCTCCTGAACAAAAACAACTGCAACAAGCCAAGCAAATTGCAGAGCAAAGCGGTTTAAAACTCGGAAAATCTCAAACCGTTGATGGTCATTCTTTTGAAGTTACTAAATCTGGTGAATGTTTAATTGATGGACAAAAAGTTCATCCAGGTGAAATGAAAGATAGAATTACTGTTGCAAAAGCAAATTCTGATAAAATGCAACAACAACTTGCAGATTGTAAAGTCGGTGAAAGTCAATTTGTTAACGGTACAGAATTTGTAAAACAAAAAGATGGAACTTTTAAAATGGTTTCTGAATATGATCAAGACTTTAAACAACAAACTTTACGAAGAGAATATTCTGCCGAAGAAGTTTTAGAAGTCGGTAATATGTCGCAAAATGATGTCTTGGCATGGGCTGATAAACAAATTAAAAATGAAAATGTGGCTACAGGTTTTGAAAAAACTGTAGAAATTCTGGGCAAAGTCGGTGAATTAGCTTCTGGTGGCTCACAAATGGCAGCAACTATTGAAAATTTAACAAAAGATGATTCAGTAAAAAAACGAGAAGTCTTACATCTTTCTAATATGAAAAAAGGCAAAGCGCTGATGAAAAAAATAAAACGTAAACAACACGTTGCAGGTCACAATCCATATAAATAAAAAACCCTCACTCTGTTTAAAGCGAGGGTTTTTTATTATGAAAGTTCTTTTTAGTAATCGCTTTCCATAGAATCTTCTTCATCTTGCAATGAAGATAAATCATTGTGTGCTGTAATGTCAAAATCCTCTGGTAGAAGTTCATCATCAGGCCAAATTGTATCTTCATCATATCTTGATGCGTGTAAGTTGTATGAAGATGTTAAATCAGAACTTGTTAAATCGGTTTCTGAAAATATACAACCCGCCAAATCGCAATCTGTAAAATTGCAATATGTCATTTCAGCGTAACTGCAATCTGCACCAGTCATTAAACTTTCAGTAAAATCACATTCAATAACTCGTGCTCTTGTAAAATCTACTGATGTTAAATCTGTGTTTGTGAAATTAACAAATGATAGTGTGCAATCAGCAAAAGAGCTTGAGTTCAAATCAGCATTAGAAAAATCAACCTCTCTAAGCGTTATACCTGAAAAATCAACTTCGCTTAAATCAACTTCTTCTTGTTCTAGTTTCCATTCGTTGAATTTTTCAGGGAATTTTCTTAATAATTCTACCAGTTCTTCTTTTGTATAATCTATCATTTTATTCTCCTTAATTTTTAATTAAATTCATTTGAATTGCCAGCAAAACGGCTTGGGTTCTGTTTGTTACCTTTAGTTTCTTGAAGATACTATTCATGTGACTTTTTATTGTAACTTCACTCAATACAAGTTTTTCGGCAATTTCTTTGTTATTAGCACCTTTTGCAGCCATTTCCAATACTTCTTTTTCACGAGAAGTAAGCGTTTGTATTGGTGTATCTGAGGTAAAAGGTAAATCTATGCTTCGTCTTGAACGTCTTAATACGGCTTCCATACGAGCTAATAGATTTGGCAGAACGAAGGGTTTTATGATATAGTCATCAGCGCCATTTTTAAGACCAGCAACCATTTTGTGGTCTTCGTTTACTGCTGTAATCATTATAACAGGAACATCTCTAGTTTCAATATTTTTTCTGATTTCTTTTAAAGTATCCCAGCCATTCATGTTAGGCATCATTACATCAAGTAGTATAATATCGAATTTTTTATTTGCTAAAACTTTTAGGGCTTGAACCCCATCTGTAGCAGAATGAACGTCGTATCCGTAGTATGGAAGTGCGTCGTTCAAATATTTTGGGTTATCATCTATCAAAAGTACAGTTGTCATAAAAATCCTTTATACAATTTTATTTTTCAATGCTTTTAATGCAGCTTGTAATCTATCGTCAACTTCAAGTTTTTGAAGAATATTAGCAACGTGGGCTTTTGTTGTGTTAATACTAATGACAAGCATTTGTGCAATTTCCATATTGCTATAACCTTCTGTCATAAGTTTAAGAATTTGAGCTTCTCGAGTTGTTAAATCATAGTCCTTGCTGTTATTTTCAGCATCAAGATCTGGAGTGTTAGCACTTGCTTTTAAAACTATGTGTGCAACACTAGGATCAAACCATGCAGCACCGTCAGCTACGGATTGTACAACTTGTACAAGTCGTTGAGGATTAATTTCTTTGGAACAATATGCATTAGCTCCAGCTTTTAAACTGTTCAAAACTTCTTTTTCGTCGTTATGTGAAGTCAACATGACAATTTTAACCTCTTTATCAAGAGATTTAATATGTTTTGTTGCTTCAATACCATTCATTTTTGGTAAACCCAAATCCATAATTATTATGTCAATAGAATTATTTTTAAAAATTTCAATAGCTGTTTCAGCAGATTCAGCTTCAAAAATTTCTCCGACGTAATCGACACCGTCAAATGTGGTTTTCAAACCAAATCTGGTAAGTTCGTGATCTTCAACAATAAGAATATTTTGTGTCATATGCTTAACTCCTCTTTCGCAGGTAAATAATTAGGATTTAATTTCAGGCTTTTTCTGAAGCATCTTTTAGCATCAGCAGGCAAACCTTTATTTTTATAAACCAGCCCTTGATAATAATAATATCTAAAATCATTTTCGTCAATATATTTAGAAATCGCTAAATATGAAGATGCGTTATCAAAATTGTTTTTTTCGATCTCAACTCTAGCCAAATCAATCCATGCATCTTTAAATTTAGGGTTAATTGCAAGTGATTTTTTTAAATATTCTGTTTCGTTAACTCGATCTATAAGAGCCATTTCATAATATGCTTCGTAGTTATCAGAAGTTGTTTTAAGAATTTTGGAGTAAATTTCAAAAGCCTTTTCGGCACGATTTATTTTTTGATATGTTCTTGCAAGTTGGATTTCAGCTGTTGTTTTGGCTTTTGAATAATAGCTCAAGGCATTTTTATAAAAACCATTTTTATATGCCAAATCGCCAAGAACTTTCAAACAAATTGCGTTGGAACGATCAATTTTATATGCTTTGGTAGCATTGTCTTCAGCTTTTTCAAATTCTTTCAAATCGTAATATACTCTTGAAAGAAGTGCATAAATTTTTTTATTATGTTTTTTTTGAGTGTTAAATGCAGTTTGTAACGTTCTCATTGCTTTGTTTAATTCATTTTCGAGATAAAAATAATAAGCTAAGTGATATTTTTTATCGAAAAGATCTTTTTCTGTTTTGTATAATATGTACTGTTCAAGAGATTCGATTTTTCTGTTAAATTCAGTTGTTTGCATTGGAGTTGATTTAATTTGAGAAATTATTTTCAGTGCGTTTTGTGGTTTTGCGCTTTGTGAAAGTATTTCAGCTTGAAGTTTTTTATAATTCAAGTTTGTAGGATTTTTAGAAATTGCATTTTGGATATATTTTTCGGCATCTGGAATATTATCAGCTTTGAAACATCCAAGTGCCGCTATGTAGTTAGCATAATCATATTTTTCCAGGATAGTGGTATTTTTTAAAAGTTCTGTTGTAACTTCTCTACTTTGGTCGTTATATACAATATTTGAATACATTTCTGCAAAATATAGTTCATCTTCTTTATTTAACTTAGTTGCAGGGAAATAGTATTTTTTTACATCTTCGGTTAACAGATAAGAAATATCGTCATCTGCGAGTTTAGAAATCGCAAGTTCTGACAGATTAAAAAATCCCAAATCAGCCATTTTTTCTGTTAATTGAAGATACATGTAATCTATTGGAGATGTATTTTCAATTAAGATTTGAAAATCTATGTATGCTGCTCGCACATTACTTTGAATGAATCGATTCATTGCAATAGCATATTGGTTATGAATGTCATTACGAGTAAGAGTAACTTTTTGCGGAACTTCAAAAAACTCTTGTTCTATTTGAGTTGAATTTTCCAAAGGGTTTGCGGGTTTTATCAAGTCGTTAATATCTAAAGCATATGCACTAGAGCAACATGCAATACTTAGGGATATTAAACTGACA
Source organism: Cyanobacteria bacterium SIG32 (assembly GCA_015152455.1). Classification (GTDB taxonomy): domain Bacteria; phylum Cyanobacteriota; class Vampirovibrionia; order Gastranaerophilales; family Gastranaerophilaceae; genus SIG32. The sequence goes on along the minus strand of SUTY01000026.1, from coordinate 6,091 downwards.
GCTTTTTTTATCATTCGTTACCTGCATAATAGTGGTTAAATAAATCGACAACATTTTTATCGGTGTCGTTATTTATGAAATTATATATATCTAAAAGATTGTATTTGCTTAAAAATTCTCTGTCTTCGGTTTTAAAAGCTAAATGACTTTCTGTTAAAAATACGTCAATCACTTTGTCCAAAGATATTGATAAGAATACATCAACAATGCTTTTGTCAAAATGAGAACCAGAATCGTTGATTAAAATTCTAATTACATTCGCAATAGGCATTTTGTCACGGTAGTGTCTTTTTGATGTTATCGCATCAAAAACGTCTGATACTGCAAGAATTCTTCCGCCATAAGGAATATCTTCACCTGACAGATGTCTGTAATAGCCTGTTCCGTTCCATTTTTCGTGGTGTGAACATGCAATATCTGTAATAAGTTTGAAATCTTCTGATAAATGGATATTATCCAAAATGTCGTGAGTTATTTTTACGTGTTCTTGGATGTGTTTGTATTCATCATCAGTTAATTTGCCTTCTTTTTGTAAAACGGCATCTCTAATACCGATTTTGCCGATATCGTGTAATATTGCGGCTTTTTCAATAATTTCTTTGTCGTGTTGTGGCAGACCCAATTCTTCTACAATAAGCATTGTGTATAATTTTACTCTGCTAGAGTGACCTGAAGTAATTTTGTCACGTGCGTCGATAGATTTTGCAAGTGTATCGATAAAACTTTCAAAGACTTCTTTTTGTTCTTTGTAAAGTTCTTTTTGTTGTTCAAAAAGTTGCGCATTTTCTAATGCTATACTTGCACTACCACCGATTGCGACAAGTAAATCTTCGTCATTTTGGGTGAAAGTTCCTTCAAATTTGTTTAAAACTTGGAATGCGCCAATGATTTCTTGGTTGTTATTTTTGATCGGCATACAAAGAATAGATTTTGTATGATAGCCAGATTTTATATCGACGTCTTTGTTAAATCGAGGGTCATTATATGCGTCTTCAATGTTAATAGTTTCGCCTGTTTGAACAACATAACCTGCAAGACCTTTATCAGCAGGGAAGCGAATTTCTTGGCTATCCATTCCCAACGCAACTTTTGACCAAAGTTCATTTTTTTCCTGATCCAAAATAAAAACAGTACATCTGTCAGCTTGAATTGCATTTTTGGTTTCTTCAGCAATTACTTTTAAAAGCACGTTGATGTCAGTTAATGCGGTGATTGAACGTCCTATTTTAACCAATGACATGAGTGGATCACTTTTAGTCGGTAAAGAAAAGTCCAATCCGTTTTGAATTTGGTTTATTCTTGTGTTTATGTAATCCAACATTAAAAATTCATCATTATCCAAGGCATAATTTTTCGCATTATTAAAATGAAGAAGGGCAACGTCGCTATTGCGTTCTCCAAAATTTATATTTCCTTGTGCAATTTCAACAAATAGTTTGGCAGTATCACTATTTGTGTGTTCAGCCATATATGAGGCATCACTAATTGTTTGTAATACAGTTTGGTAATTGTTTTCATCTTGCATATACAAAGCTAAAGCTATAAGACTCATACAGACCGAAATATATTCAGATGATTTTGAAGCTGTGAAACGTTTTTGAGCTTCAATAAAATTGTACTTAGCCCCTTCATAATTCTTGTCATTAAGGTCATTGATACCTTTTCTAATTAGGTCTTTGCTCTCTGTGTTAATTTGAGTATCTAAAATTTCTGTCATCTTCAACCCTCTTTTCTCCATTGTACAATATTTTACGTAATAATACAATTAGAGTTACATTTTTTTATAAAAAAATAATATAGCTATATGATGTGAAATTTTGACGATATGATAATATCATAATGGAAATGAGGTAATATTATGGCTGATAATTTTAACACAATTAAATGTCCTGCTTGTCAAAAAGAGATGACAAAAGTTTTTGTACCAACTGAAGGCGTTAATATTGACGTTTGTCTAGATGGTTGTGGCGGTGTATATTTTGACAATCGTGAATTCAAATATTTTGATGAGCAACACGAAAATATAGATGAATTAGCGAAAGCTATTGAAGGAAAAGAATTTGAAAAAGTTGATGAATCTTTACCAAGAAGTTGTCCTGTTTGTGGTGCAAGAATGGTCAAAAATTTTGCAAGTGTAAAACAAGAAGTTCAAGTTGATGAATGTTATGCTTGTGGTGGAAAATTTTTAGATCATGGTGAATTGTTTAAAATCAGAGAACAGTATGCTACTGAAGAAGAAAGAAGTGCGGATTTAATGGCAAAAGTTTATAGTTCAGTAGGACTTGAAATTAAAAAGATGGAAGCTGAAAATGCGGAACTTAGAGCCAAACGCTCACCGCTTAAAAAGTTCTTTGATTACCTTGTGTATGGTGGTTAGTAAAGTAAAAATAAGAGGTTCTGAAAAAGAGCCTCTTATTTTTTGACTATGTTCATTGTTTTTGAAATTTGGGAATGTATTTGGTTGGCTTGAGCCAAATATTGTGTTAATTTCTCATAATTTTCTGTTTTTTCGCCGTAAGGTACGTTCATTTCTATTAAAGCATCAACACTGCGGTTTATTTCGGTTAATTTTTCTAACGAATCTCCTAAAAAAACGATAGAGTTAAATTTTTTAGAAACTTTTGCAAGAACATTTCTTGACACAAAAGTTTGCAATTTCCTTACCCAAGGTAATTCAATCACTTCACCTGTTAATGTTTTTATTCCTTTTTGAGATGCGTTTTGTCTATTAAGTTCAAAAAGTTCTTGTTCAATTCTTTGTTTTCTGACTCTAAGGCTAAGAACTTCGTTTTGAGTTCCATAGATTTCTGCATTCTTGATTTTACCGTTAATATCCGTTAAGGCTTGTTGTTTTTCGGCAATTTTATATTCCATCTTAACTTTTTCATTATCACCTTCAGGTAATGTTTTATCGTTCAAGATGCTGGAATCGTAGCCATTTAATCTTTTGGAAGAAGATTTTGATTCTTCCAGCAAATGTCCTCCGCCAGACATTGATGTTTGTTTGGTGGCTCGAATAGGATTTACGTTAAAAAAATTATTATTTCTATCCATACTAACATTTTAGGATAAAAACTTTCAATTATTTACCTATAAAAAGATGATTTTAATTAATGGTATAGACTTTTTTATAATAAAGAGCAACACCCCAAATGGTTAAAACAATGTTAGGTAACCATGCTGCAAAGAATGCAGGAAGTGAGCCAGCTTCTCCAAATGAAATTGACAAAGCTCTGATCAAGTAATATACAAATATAATTAAAACGCTAAATAAAAATCCTCGGTTATATCTTACACGTGGTGGTGTAATTGCCAAAGGAACTCCCAATAATACAAACGCAATTGTTGTAATTGGTAATGCAATTTTATCAAATAATTCGACAGTTACGATTCTTTTTTGTTTTTTATCTAAATCAGTAGTAGCAATATATTTTAACAATTTCGTGAAATTCATTTCTTTTGCGATATTTTTATTCATTTGTTTTGTCATATCAACCCCAAGCGACATTTGAAAGTCGTCAAATAAAGTTGTATTCAAAACTTTTCCTTCGCTATCAACAGTGTATAAAGCACCTTTTTCAAAGTTCCAGCCCTTAGGTGAAGTTGTACCTTCTCTTGCTTGCATTACCTGAATAGTGCCATCTTTAGAGGTATCTAAAACAGTTATGTTGTGCAAAGTTTTATCTTCGCAATACCCAACGTAAAACAATCTTTTTAAAAATCCATTTTCACCCAACTCTTTAAATACAAAATTTTGTTTTCCGTCAGGAATATTTTTTTGCCCTAATGCCCATAAAGCCAAATCTTTGGATTGTTTTGCCGTTACGGGTACAATTGTTTCATTAATAAAGAAACTGAACAATGACATAACTATTGCAAATATAAAGATAGGTTTTGCAATTCTGTTTAAGCCTATTCCGCAAGCTCTCATTACGGTTATTTCAGAATCCAAACTTAATTTGTTTAATGTCATTACAGTCGCTAATAAAACACCCATTGGAATTGTCATAACAATTATTGATGGTAAGTTTAAAATAATTATCATTAATGCGACTTTAAAAGGCAAACCGAATTGTGAAATTTGTTTGATTAGTGTTATGAATGTATCAGATGCAAAAATAATCGCAGTAAATACACATACACCCATTAAAAACATTTCAAATACTTGTTTTAAAAGGTATTTGTCTAATAATGTTATTTCACTTATTTTTTGTTCGATTTTTTTTAACATATGATTATATTATTCTAAAAAAATGTTTTACGCAAATTAGAATTTTAATAACACTTTTAATGTGTCTTTTTCTTTATTTTTTTCAAAAGCCTCAATTGCATCATCAACATTATATGTTGCAGAAATTAAAGGCTTAAGATCAACTTTGTTTCCTTCTAAGAGTCTTAACGCTGGTCCGAATTGTCCGCAACGAGAGCCTAAAACTGTAATTTCATCTATTACAATCGGCGCTAAATTGAATTCTTTTGATGCTGCAACGGTACTTTTCAAAACCAAAGTTCCTCGAGGTTTTGTTAAAGCTAATGCAGTTTCAAAACCTGAAATAGATCCTGTTGCTTCCACAACAACATCATATATTTTTTCAACTTTCAAATCTTGTAAAAGAATTGTTTCAACTCCTTGAGCTTTTGCAATGTCAAGTTTGTTTTGGTGTTTGCCAACTAACAAAACATCAATGTTTTGCGCCTTTAAAGTTAATGCGGTTATAAGTCCAAGTTTTCCATCACCTAAAACAACGACTTTTTCAAAAGGTTTGATGTGAAGTTGTTCTGTGATCTCGCAAGCTGCGGCAAGAGGTTCAACAAAAACAGCTTGTTCATCTGTTACATTTTCTGGAACTTCAAAAAGAACTTCAACAGGCATAGTGAAATATTCGGCAAAGCAGCCGTCTTTTTTCCAAATCCCTAAAGTGTGACGGTTTGGACAATGACGGTATAATTTTTCTGCGCAGTAACGGCAGTTTGGATCGTGGCAACCGTAACTGATTTCGGATACAACACGTTTGCCTAAAAGTGATTGATCGTCGTCGTTGATTTCTTCAACCACACCAACGGCTTCGTGACCTAAAACTCCGACGTAACCCATATAACCTTTTGTGATTTCATAATCTGTATTACAAATTCCACCTAAAGTTACTCTAACAAGAGCTTCACCTTTTTGAGGAACAGGTTTTTTATAATCTTTTACTAATTTCAATTCGTTATCAAAAACAACAGCTTTCATAATTTACTCCTCTTATAAATAAATCTTAGCATAAAAGTAATTAAGTTAGTAAGATTTATATGATGAAAATTGATCGACTTTCGACTTGTTAAAAAAATCCCTCAAATACAGTAGCCAATATTTCAAATAAATGATATAATATCAAGTGATCAAGGTTTTAGTGACCAAGTGATCAAAGTGATACATTTTAAGGTTGGAAGATCCAACAGAATAGGAGATCGTATTATGTTAAAAAATGAAGCTATAACTGGCTTTAAGACCTTAGGGGGGGGGTAGAAACGCTCTCCTAGCAAGGCTTTCGGACGTTTTGGGATTATTCCCTCGCCCTATGGGAGAGGGTAAGGGTGAGGGGGCAGCATTTACTTTAGCTGAAGGTGCTACGCACGTAGGCAATTGTGCCAACTATCGCAAATCTGCTTTTACTTTGGCAGAGGTTCTAATCACCTTAGCAATTATCGGCGTAGTTGCAGCAATGACAATACCAACACTTGTTGCCAATTATCAACAAAGATCTTGGGATACTGCATCAAGTGTTTTCAATAGAAGACTTGGTGAAGCATTGAAAATTATGAATGCTAATTCTAGTCTAGCAGGTTTTGAGTCAACTGCGGATTTTGTTGAAGAATTATCTAAACACATTAAAATAGTTAAAACTTGTTCTAGTGATAAACTTACTGATTGTTTTACATCAGAAATTTTAACTACTGCAGATCCTGTTGAAACTAAAGATTTAAAAGCATCTAGAAATCTTTATTCTACAACAGATTATGGTACAGAAACTATTGGTGTAATGTTTGGTGACGGAACATCTGCTCTAATCGCTTACAACAAAAACGCAACAGAAGATCCATATTCAAA
>SUTY01000098.1 GCA_015152455.1 Cyanobacteria bacterium SIG32 | reverse complement strand
GCTTCTTTTGCTATTTGCAAAGTATCCTCAGGAATAGTCGGAATAAGCTCTGCTTTAACTGTTTGTACCGATAAAAATAAAACTAGCCCCAATAAAATTTTTTTCATAAATATATTATATGACAAAAACGAGGTTCTATAAAGAACCTCGTTTCGTTAAATTGTCATAAGCCTATTTGAACTTCTGCTCGGGCTATTCTTTAGTGTATTCGGCGTCAATAACGTCATCATCTGAAGATGTTGATTCTGATGATGCACTTTCACTATTTGCTGATTGAGCAGATTCTTGTTGAACTGCTTCATAGGCTTTTTGAGAAATTGCAAACATTGTTTGTTGAAGTTCATCAGAAAGTTTTTTCAATTCTTCAACCGGTTTGTTTTCATCCATAGCTTTTTGAAGAGCATCTTTTTGTTCGTTCAATTTAGCTTCGTCAGCTGAATCAATTTTACCTTCAAAATCTTTTACGATTCTTTCAGCAGAACCAATTAAACTTGATGCGTTATTTTTAATTTCTGCTTCTTCTTTTTTCTTTTTGTCATCAGCTGCATTAGCTTCAGCTTCTTTAACCATTTTATCAATATCATCTTCGCTTAAGTTAGAAGAATTTGTGATAGTGATTTTTTGTTCTTTGTTAGTAGCTTTGTCTTTAGCTGAAACGTTAACAATGCCGTTTGCGTCGATATCAAATGTAACTTCGATTTGAGGAATACCACGCATAGCAGGAGCAATACCATCAAGTCTGAACATACCTAATGATTTGTTATCTTTTGCCATTGGTCTTTCACCTTGGTAAACCATAATATCTACTGCGGTTTGGTTGTTTTCTGCAGTTGAGAATACTTGTGATTTAGAAACAGGAATTGTAGTGTTTCTAGGCACAAGTGGAGTCATAACGCCACCTAAAGTTTCGATACCCAAAGTCAAAGGAGTTACGTCTAAAAGAACGATATCTTTAACTTCACCAGCCAATACACCTGCTTGAACTGCTGCACCAACTGCGACAACTTCATCAGGGTTAACTGATTGGTTAGGTTCTTTGCCTGTATATTCTTTTACTAATTGTTGAACTGCAGGGATTCTTGAAGACCCACCAACTAATACAACTTCATCAATATCAGCTTTTGAAACACCTGCATCTCTTAAAGCGGTTTCAACAGGAGTTTTACATCTGTTTAACAAATCACGAGATAAGTCTTCAAATTTAGCTCTTGTTAAAGAAAGATCTAAGTGTTTAGGGCCATTTGCGTCAGCTGTAATGAATGGAAGATTGATGTTTGTTTCCATAACAGATGACAATTCACATTTAGCTTTTTCAGCAGCTTCCTTAACACGTTGCATAGCTTGTTTGTCATTTCTTAAATCGATACCTTCTTGTTTTTTGAATTCTTCGCACATCCAGTCCATAACTTTTTGGTCGAAGTCATCACCACCTAAGTGAGTGTCACCAGAAGTTGAAAGAACTTCGTGAACGCCATCACCGATTTCAAGAATAGAAACGTCGAATGTACCACCACCTAAGTCGAATACAAGAACTTTTTCTGATTTATCTTTTTCAAGACCATAAGCCAAAGCTGCTGCAGTTGGTTCGTTAACGATACGAAGAACGTCAAGACCAGCGATTTTACCAGCATCTTTTGTTGCTTGTCTTTGTGCGTCATTAAAGTATGCTGGAACTGTAATTACTGCAGATGTAACTTTTTCGCCCAAATATGCACTAGCATCATCTGCCAATTTTCTCAAAATCATTGCAGAGATTTCTTGTGGTGTATAATCTTTGCCGTCAATAGTTACTTTGTAATCTTCGCCCATGTGTCTTTTGATAGAAGCAACTGTTTTATCAGGGTTAAGAATAGCTTGACGTTTTGCAAGTTGACCAACTAATCTTTCACCTGTTTTAGAAAAACCAACGATAGAAGGAGTTGTTCTAGAACCTTCTGCGTTTGCTATAACGGTAGGTTTACCACCTTCCATAACTGCTACAACTGAGTTTGTAGTACCCAAGTCAATACCAATTGTTTTTGCCATAATATCTTTTCTCCTTTTTATGAATACATTTTTTCTATAATACCGTTATAACATTGATTTTGAAAATAATTGAAAAAATAAACAAAAAATTAATATTTGGATTTTGCGTAGTGTACTGTGCGAGGACAAAGTTAAACTATTCAGTTATAGTATTGCTTTGTACTTTTTCAGGCAAGCAAACACCAAATTGGCAATTGGAGTTGTAATTTGAAGTTGGAGCAGGATCCGTATTGATTAACATTTCCTGATATGGAACAACATATTTTGGCTGAAACGCATCTGTTTTTCGCAGATCTTCTAATGGAGATGGAATGTATTTATTTTGGACAGAAGAATAAACTCTATCAGAAGCACTGGCAGTACAAGGTTTATCAATATCAAGACTGCAAGATGCAAACACAGGTGTTGTAAAAATTGTTGAAAAAATGACTATTAAAAACTTTTTCATAAATTTCCCTCCCTACCCAACAGGATAAACGACAGGGATAACGTTTTCATTACCCAAAATGCTAATCTTCTTAATATATTGTCAAATGTTGAAAAAAATGGTAGGATAAGAAGTGATCAAGGTTTTAGTGACCAAGTGATCAAGTAATATATTTTAAGGTTGGAAAATCCAACAGAATAGGAGATCGTAGTATGTTAAAAAGTGAAGCTATAACTGGCTTTAAGACCTTAGGGGGGGGGTAGAAACGCTCTCCTAGCAAGGCTTTCGGCGTTTACTTTAGCTGAAGTCCTAATCACCCTAGCAATTATTGGCGTTGTTGCAGCAATGACAATACCAACTCTTGTTGCAAATTACCAAGAAAAATCTTGGGGTACCGCAGCTACTGTTTTTGAAAGAAAATTAACAGAAGCTATGAGAGTTATGAATGCTAATGCAACCTTAGCAGGACACTCTACTACAGAAAGTTTTGTTAACGAACTTGCTAAAAACTTCAAAACCAGTAAGATTTGTTCTAACGATAAATTACA
>SUTY01000025.1 GCA_015152455.1 Cyanobacteria bacterium SIG32 | reverse complement strand
CTCCTTATTTGGTAAGTCGTTAAGTCTTTAAGACTATAGGACGTTAAGTTCGTTACATAATTAATTATTGAACTTATAGACTTATCGCCTTAACGTCTTAAAGACTTCTTCATTTTACCATTTTTTTTAACTTTTGGCAAGGGCAGAACAAATAAAAAAGGTGACGGGAGGGCCATCACCTAGTAACCAGATTTACACTTTCGTGTTCAGAAAGGAGTCTGTTTTAAATCGTTCTATTCTCCTAAATTGATTTGTGAGAATTGAACAATTTTGTTTTTACCACGTTTTTTTGCATTGTATAATGCGTGTTCTGCGTAGCGAATAATTGTATTTGCATCTTCTTCAGCGCCTTCAATACAAGGGTAAGTAGAAATACCACCTGAAATTGTAATTGGGTGTCTTTCTTCTTCACCTGCTGGAATAAATTCCATTCTTTCGATATCTCTTCTGAATCTTTCAGCAAATAAGAATGCATTATCTTCTGAAGTATTTGGCAAGATTAGTAAGAATTCTTCATCACCATATCTTGTTAAAATATCTTCTTTTCTGATTAATTGTTTTAATTTGTCAGCAATAGAGCGTAATAAAACGTCGCCCCACTCGTAGCCATAAATGTCGTTTACTACTTTAAAGAAATCTAAATCGAACAACAGGCATGAAAGGTTGAAACCATAACGTCTTGCACGAGAAATCTCTTGTTCTAAGCGTTCGTTTAGATATTTTCTGTTATGCAAGCCTGTTAATTCGTCAGTTGTTGAAACAACTTTTAATTTTTCACGCAAATCTCTGATTTTTAATAAGCAAGTTGCACGAACGGTCAATTCATCTGTGTCAACAGGTGTTTTGATGTAATCATAAGCTACTGCACGAACAGTTGTACCTTTGAAAGTTTCGCCGATAAATAGCACAGGAACTTTGAATTTTGTAACCATTAAATCATCTTTAATTGTCGGAACGCTTTCAACAACAATCAAAGCTGGATTTAAAGTTTCATATTCCCTAAGTTTATCTGCACCTTCAACTCTAACATTTGTGTCATCTATTTGAGCAAAAACGTCTGCTAATGCAGAAGAATTTTTGTCTGTATAAACAATGATGTTTCTCATAAAAATACTTTCCCTCACAATACTCTCTTTATTGTAGTGTATCATTGGCTGTAAATTAAATCAAAAATGTTACATTTCTTTAACATAATTCGTGCTAAGATGTAGTTATGGAAATAACAATCAGACGTATGCAAAAGGCTGACGTAGATAACGTTATCGCAATAGAAGAAAAGGCTTATGGAGAGCATCATTGGTCAAAAGACTCTTTTTTAAATGAATTGTCTAATGATTTGGCTCGTTATAATTGTGCTTTTGATGAAAATGGTAATTTATTAGGATATTCTGGTTGTTGGCAAATAATAGAAGAGGTTCACATAACAAATATTGCTGTTTCACCTGAATTTAGACGTCAAAAAATTGGTGAAAGTCTTTTGAAACGTATAATTGATGAATGTTATGAAAACAAAGCAAAATATATTACTTTAGAAGTTCGAGTTTCTAACACTCCAGCGATTAATTTGTATGAAAAATACGGTTTTAAGTCCTTAGGGGTTAGAAAAGGGTATTATCAAAATAATAATGAAGATGCCTTAATAATGTGGACAGAAAACATATTTTACGATAAATTTAAGTTAAATTACGAAAAATTGAAACATATGTAGAATTTGGTGAGGATTAAAAGGCAAAATGGATGAGGCAATGGTTCCTCAAATAAAGAGGATAAAAAAAGAAAAAAAGAAAGTTAAGATACCTATACTAAATGTACTTTTGGTATTGTTTTGTGCTTTTTTACTTATAATTGCTACATTTGTTCAGCTTAACATAACTCATTTTATAATCCCTCATGATTTATTTTCTAATAGGGTTTTAACAAGAGAGGATTTTCTTTACACATTTTCTATAATTCCTCAAATCCCAGCAGTTATTTTTGTTGTTGGTTTGTTGGGCAAGCGTCTTGGTATTACAAGTGTTGTAATGTATATTTTGCTAGGTTTGTGTTCAATGCCAATATTTGCTTTAGGTGGTGGACTTGATTATTTGAAGGAATACGGATTTGGATTTATTGCTGCGTATATACCTGCTGCATATTTTGTTGGTTCAATTTTAGAAAAAGAGTTTTCTATTAAAAACATATTAAAAGCAACATTTGTTGGAGTTTTAACAATTCACGTAATTGGTGTTATTTATATGCTGTTTGTCGTATTAATAAGAAATCAAGGTTGGATCTTTATTAAGAGTTGGATTTTAACTCAAAGTATTTTAAAAATTGCATACGATCTTGTTTTGAGTGCAATTGCGTTATGTGTTGCTAAATATGGAAACAAATTTATAAAATATTTGATTTATTAGTTATTCAAATAACTGATAAGTTTGCTTAGATTTTTGTCCCATAATCCGTTCCAATTCTTGATAATTATATCTGCAGGGCAAAGGTTATTAAATGTAAGTTCTTTTATTGGCTCTAAGAATTTTTCTTCGTTAGTTTTTGCATCTATAAGTCCCTGTTCTGCGATTTTTAAAATTTCTTTTGCAATATCTCCTGTGTAATACCCTTTTATATTGCACATTAATCCGTTTTTAGGAACGTTGTACCTTAGTTCATTGAAATCTTTGTCGGTGAAGAGTTTAAATAATTCTTCTATTTCGGTTATTGATTTCTCGTTGTACAAAATTCCTTTATAAATTGCCAAAAGAGAAAGAGGATTTTTATTACAATCGTGGTTTCTGATTTCTATGAAGTTGCGAAGTCTGACTTCAGGGAAATATAAATTGGCGTGAAGCAAAAAGTCATCAATATCTGCTTCAAGTTCGTTAAAGCCATTTTGCATATATTCTTCAAAAGATATTTTACCTTTGATGTCATGTATTTGATTATTTTTGTTTATAAATATCACAGGTGACTGAATGACTTTATCGATATATTTTTCAAAAGAAAAATTGTCGTCTAAATTGCAGGCAAATCCGCATCTGTCATTATCTGTATTCAGCCAGCTTAATGCTCTGAAAGATTTATATCCTGTTTCAACTCCTCCTCGAATTGGAGAATTTGCATACATTGCAGTGATAAAAGGTGAGAGTTTATTTGCAATTTTAAATTTGCGAACGGCATCTTCTTCGTTTTCAAAATCAAAACATCCTTGAATACCTGCGGTTTCTCTCATCATGACGTCAGACAGTATTCCCCATAAATATTTTGCCATAATATGATAACGGCGTTTGGGAATTAAGTTTATATTTTTGTGAGTTGATAATGGGGAAACTCCGTATTCTAATAATGTAATTCCCATTTTATCTAAAATAGGATTCATTTTTTGATTTAATATTTTCAATTTTTTTTCTAAATCAAAAAGAGTTTTTTCAGGCTTTATACTTAATTCTATTTGACTTCCCGGTTCAAGAGTAATTGTATCGTGTTCCTGTTTTAACCCAATTATATTATAATCATCTGTTATATAATCCCAGTTTTCTTCTTTGGCAAATTCTCTTAAAAATTCACAAACAGAAGAATATTCTATTGCACAAAAAGTTTTCGCAGAAATTGGCAACCTTTCGTATTCCAAACCGACACAATGTTCTGATTTGGGTTTACTTGTGAAAAGTTTTAAGATATCTTTTTTGTCCAATTTCTCTTTAGTTTGTATCATTTTGCCTCTCCTTAATTATAACACTTTTTAAATTATCAGAGAAGTTTTTACAAAACATTTACCTGTGTGTGGTATTATAAAGTAGAAACATGAACTATTTTGAACGTGCAAAATTTTTTAGAACAAAAAAACGTCTTGGACAAAACTTCTTGATTAATGGCGAAGTTATTCAAACGATAATTGACCATGCAAATATTTCTCCAGAAGATACGGTTGTTGAAATTGGTCCAGGAGTCGGTTTTGTAACTGAACAACTCGTAAAATATGCAAAAGAAGTTATTGCGATTGAATTAGACGAAGAAGCAATTGTAGAATTGAAAAAACTTAATGCACCTAATTTGAGAATTATTCATGCAGATATTTTAAAAACAGATTTATCATCACTTTGTGAAGGTAATATAAAAGTTGTTGCAAATATCCCATATTATATAACAAGTCCAATCATTGCGCATTTGTTGGGTGAAGTTGATGATTTGGGAAATAAAAACAGAAATAAAATTACAGACATTATTTTAATGGTTCAGGAAGAAGTCGCAAGAAGAATGGTGGCGACAGAAAATTCACCGTCAAAACAATATGGACTGTTAACTATACTTTCACAATTTTGGGCTGATGTTGAAATATTTAAACTTGTTGGTAGAAAATCGTTTTTTCCAGCACCAAAAGTTAATTCTGCATTGGTAAAATTAGATGTAAAAAAAGAACCTAAATTGAAATTATCTGATTATTCTCATTTTAGAAAAACAGTAAAAGCAGCATTTTCTCAAAGACGTAAAAATGTAAAAAATTGCTTATTAAGTGGTGGTTTTTCTCGTGAAGCTATTTCTAAGGCTCTATCAGAACTTGATTTGGATGAAAATATTCGTGGTGAAAAATTGTCCATTGAAATGTTTGGCAAATTGTCGGAGGCGCTTCGTGAAGCAAATTAAAATCCAATGTCCGGCAAAGGTTAATTTGACTTTAAAAGTTGTCGGCAAACGTGAAGATGGATTTCATAATATAGATAGTATTATGCAAACGATTGATTTGTTTGATTATTTGACTATTTCTTTTGAAAATAGTGACAAAACAGAAATTTTATTATCTGGTAACAGTGATGAAATTCCTTATGATAAAAGCAATTTGGTTTACAAAGCTGCAAAATTATTTTTATCACAATTGGAAAATCAAAACTATAAAATCTCTGTATATATCGAAAAAAATATTCCGATAGCTGCAGGACTTGCGGGCGGTAGCACTAATGCTGCAGGCATGTTGTACGGATTAAATAAATTATTGAATGAACCTTTGTCTAGAAAAGAACTGCATGGATTGTGTGCAAAATTGGGTTCAGATTTGAATTTGTGCTTGGAAGGTGGTAGGCAAAAAACTTCAGGACGAGGTGAAATATTAGAACAATTACCATTTGAAGATTTTGAGGTTTCTTTGATAAAGCCAATTAATTTGGGTATAAGTGCAAAAGAGGCTTATACAAAATTTTCGGAAAAGATTGAGGAAATGCCCCCCACCCTTGCCCTCCCCCTCAAGGGGGGAGGGGAGCGATACTCCCATAAATATTCGAAATTTGCAAAAGACAAATCAATAGAATTAAGGAAAAACATGACGGATGCTGAGAATAAATTATGGCATTATATTCGTAAAGAGCAAATGAATGGCAATAAATTTAGACGTCAGCAACCAATAGGACCGTATATTGTTGATTTTGTTTGTCAGCCTAAAAAACTTGTTTTAGAAGTTGATGGTGGTCAACATAATTCAGATGAATGTATGGATTTCGATAATAAACGAACTACGTATTTGAATAATGTAGGTTATACCGTATTACGTTTTTGGAATAATGAAATATTTGATAATATTCAAGGGATTCTTGAACGAATAAATGATGTTTTAAATTCCCTCCCCACTCGAGGGGGAGGGTTAGGGTGGGGGGCAAGAGATAGCTTCCCGAATGACCTTGAATGGGCGATTATTGATGATTATGTTGAACTTCAGAATATCAAAAAACGGTATCCCAATGCGATTATGTCAGGCTCTGGTTCAACATATTTTGGGATTGATATGATCTTTGACACCCATGATGGTTTTTGGGTAAAAAATAATTTAAAAGCTATACCTTATGGGGTAAAAGAAGTTTAATTGTTTAGCCAACACGCAGAAAAATGATCCGCACCGATTCCACTTAATTGAGGAACTTCTTTTTTGCATATATCCATACAATATTTACAACGTGGATGAAATTTACACCCCATAATTTCCTGGTGAATTGTTGGAGGTTGTCCTTCAATAGTTTCAAGTTTTTCTTTATTATTTTGGGGTAAAGCGTTTAATAGGGCTTTTGAATACGGATGATTTGGTTTTTGGAAGAATTCTTGAGTCGGAGCTTTTTCTACAATTCTGCCAGCATACATTACGGCAATATCATCAGCATTTTCTCCAACAAGAGCCAAGTCATGAGTTATCAAAAGAATAGCCGTGTTATTTTCTGTTTTAATTTTTTTAAGAAGTTCCATTATTTGAGCTTGAATTGTCACATCAAGTGCAGTAGTGGGTTCATCAGCGATCAGAAGTTCTGCGTTGCATGCCAGTGCCATAGCAATGATTGCTCGTTGTTTCATTCCTCCAGAAAATTCGTGTGGATATGAATTCAATCGAATTTCAGCACAAGGAATTTGAACGGCTTCAAGGGCTTCAATTGCTTTTTGTTTTGCTTCATTTCCCTCTAAATTCTGGTGTTTTTTAATGATTTCCAAAAGTTGATCACCAATTGTATAAAGAGGATTTAATGATGTCATTGGATCTTGTGGAATAAGTGCGATTTTAGCTCCACGAATATTTTGCATATTTTTTTGATTGTATGTCAAAAGATTTTCGTTATTAAAGAGAACTTCGCCACTCATTATAACAGAATTTTTTGGCAAAAGGTTAAGGATACTCATTGCACTCATTGTTTTGCCACAACCTGATTCGCCAACCAGTGCCAGAGTCTTACCTTTTTGTAAGTTAAATGAAACATCAAACAAAACTTGTTTGATGCTATTTTCAAAATTAAAACCTAAATTTAAACCCTTAACTTGTAACATAAATATATTATATACGTTAATTTCTATATGTGAATAGTTTAATAGGGTGGTAAAAAATATACAGATTTACAATTTGTAACATGAATTAAAGTTAATCTATCAATTTGCCGTAAATGCATGTGTGTAGAACTATACAGGTATATAAATCGTATATATTAAGTATTGTAAACTTAAATATTATAAGGTTGAAAAGCAAGTGTAGTAAGAATTTAAGGACTAAGTATATGGCAAAGATTACATGAAATAGCGCAATTTCCGTTAACAGGAAACGTTTATTTTAGTATCGAGAGAAAATGAAGTGAAATATTAACTAAGCCTATTAGGCTGAAAGGATGTGAACGATGTCAGTGGACAATGTGCAATCATTTGGTGCTTGGGTTGCTGCCCTGTCTTCAGAGCAAAAGGCAGGAAAGTCAATCTCAGAATTACGAAATCAGTATAATGCTGCATTATCGAAAAGTCTTGTTGGAAATAAACAAGATGGTAAAGATGTCGGAGTAACTGTTGAACAAACAGGTGCCGGAGAGGGTGACGCAGCTGCTCGTGCTGCACGTGCAGAGGCAAATAAAGGAGATGTTGCTGCAGTTGCTGATATGAAAGCAAAGGCAGGATTAACTCCTGAGCAACAAGCTATACAAGCTGTGCATGATGCACAGGTGGAACGTTCAGGTAAGAAAAAAGCAGGTGAATATGCACCTGTAGAACTTACTTTTGAAGAGCGTGCGATTGTAGAGCAAGCCGTTAAAGATTCAGGTAAAGACAAACCGCTTTATCAAAACAAAAAAGCACAAAAAGAATTGACAGATCACTTCTACGAACAGTTTACATCATCAGATACATATAAAAAACAAAAAGGTGCAATTGCACAAAAATATAATAAGTCTTATCAAGACGCTAAAGAGGCTGGTTATGAAGATGAAGCCACAAGAATTCATCAAAATTACAATAGTGAGCTTGAAGAGTTGAATGATGTATATAGAGATGCAGCAAAAACTTATTCAAAATCATTAATAAGAAAGGACAGAATTGAACATACAAGAGTTTTTGATTCTGATGCCGATAAAAAAGCCTTCAAAAAAGAGCATAAAGAAGAAATAAAAGAAGAAGGTTTACGCTTAAAAACACACCACGATAAGTATATTGGTGAGCAAAACGTAAACTTACATAAACAAGATGCAGTTGTGAAAGATGGAATTTCATTACACCAAGCAGCTTATGAAAAAGCATCAGACACAATTGGTTCAGATAAAATAGGCGATCCAAATGAAGTTCATAATTTGGCAGATGAAGCTGCATTAGGAACAAAATACAAACCAGTTGAAAAAGAACTTAAACGTCTTGGTTATGATGTAAAAGATGATACTTGGAAGAATATTGCAAAAGCGTTAGTTCCAGGAGCTGGAGCATTTGCTGGAGCGGCAGCGTTTACTCAAACAGTAACGGCAACCGCTGATGCATTTGCGGTAATAAAACACGAAGTTACTGGTGAAGTATTAAAATCTGCAACAGCAACTGCTACTGCAACCAAAACGCTTGTCAACTGGGCAGGCGCAGGTGCAGCAGGTGCGGCAGCAAGCGTCATCACAGCAGCTTTGTTTGGTGAAACTGAGGATGAACACGTATTAAATGGTACTCAAATTGATAAAGTATTCCAGCCATCTGTTGAAGGTAAGAAATATTATCAAACAAGTACATTTGGTGAATATACAAATCAAACAAAAATTGTTTTAGAAGCTATTGATAACTTAGACTTGACAGATGAACAAAAAACTGAAGTTCTACGTCAGGCTGCAGGTTCAGACAGCAGACAATTCTTAAGCCCAAAAGAACTTGTATGTGCTTATATGGCAGCTGAAGAACTTTCTAAAATGAAAAAAACTGAAGAGGTAAAACCACCTGAAAATAAACCACCAGTTAATCCAGTAAATCCTGCACCTGAAATGAAAACTATTACACCGCAAATTACTCACAAGGTAAAAACGGTTGATACAAAACCTGTATATCAAGAAAAATTCCGTTATGAACGTGAAACAGGCGAATACTGGATTGGTATTGCAGGAGAAATGTACCTAAAAGACGGTAAACCTATTTCTGATGCAGAGGCGTACGCTTTAGGTCTTAAAATTAAAGCAGATCATGGATTTAGACCTTCAGATCCGAATATGCCAAAATTCTTAGACTTAGATTATACAATAGTTCATAATGGTGTAACTTATACTTTGAAAGACCATATTACAAGAAATCCGTACAAAGGTGAAATCAGCAGAGGTCGAGAAGTTGCAGGTAAAGCCAGAGAACGTGAACTTATTAAACCTGCTGGTAAAGAACATTCATTTACTGTAACAGTAACTGAAGAAGGC
Organism: Cyanobacteria bacterium SIG32; assembly: GCA_015152455.1. GTDB lineage: Bacteria > Cyanobacteriota > Vampirovibrionia > Gastranaerophilales > Gastranaerophilaceae > SIG32. The sequence continues at coordinate 14,051 of SUTY01000025.1, read as the reverse complement.
AAACAACTTGACCAGTATCAAAGCAGAACTTATGGTGATACTGATGCAGAAAGAGATCGTATGAATACAGATATCACTGATAAGAAAGGTGACTTTGCTAAAAAATACCCACCAAGACAAGTTCCGGTTGAAAATGATAAAAAATAAGATAAAAGCCTCCCTTTGGGAGGTTTTTATTTTGTAGTTATTTTTGCTATATAATATAAATATGGCAGTGTATTTTTTCTATGGAGATGAAGAATATAACATAGAGCAAGAAATTTTCAGGTTAAAAAAAGGCTTGGACAAAAATTTTCTTGAAATGAGTTTCAAAACTTTTGATAATCCTAAATTCCCTGATTTAGTCGCAATTTTGAGAACTCAGCCTATGATGTTTGGTAAAATGCTTGTTATTATCAAATGTAATGACTATTTCACAAAAACATTTGATGATAAAGAAATGAAGCAAATCGAAGAAGCGTTAGAAGATAACAATGATAATTTAGATATTGTTTTTGTAGCAGAACTTCCTCGCAACGAAGGTAAAAAATTAGATAGCAGAAAAAAACTCTTTAAAACTCTTACAAAATATAATGCCAAAGAGTTTGCATCAATTCCGACATATAAAACAGCGGATTTGGAAGCGTGGATTAGAAAGCAAGCAAAGGGTAAAGATTTAGAGCTTGATTCTGACGCAATGACGGCAATGATTTCTCAAGTTGGAAATAATTTAAGAGAAATTGATGGGGAGTTGGATAAATTAAAACTTTTTGTCCACCCAAATAAAAAAATTACAAAACAAATGGTTAACGAATTTTGTATTTCAAATGAAGATTTGTTCGCATTTTCTGATTATTTAATGAAAGGTGAAAAAGACAAAGCACTTTTGGAATATAGAAAATTATTAGAGAAGCAATATTGTTTAGGGATTGTTGCAGCTTTACAGACAATGCTTAGAAGATGGATTATACTGAAAGCTAAAGCGTCTGAGTGTAGTGCATTTGAGCTTGCTAAACTGACTGGACAACACGAGTATGTTGTAAAACTTACATTGCAAAAGCTAAAAAATACGAATTTAAAGGATTTGGTAAAATTAAAACAAAATCTTACCAAAGCTGAGTTCAAAATTAAATCAGGACAATCTTTAGTTCCAGAAAAAGAGATTGAAGATGTCATTATTGGTTGAACGGTGGAATAGTTGAAAGGTTGAAAAGTTTTTAATGTATATTTATGAAGATTATAAATTTTTAATGGATTATTTCAAGTCAGGTATTCAAAACTCTGACAAAAACATTGCACATTGTATTTTGTTCTGGGGTAATGATATTGATGCACAGTATGAACTTGCGTTAGAAATTTCAAGGCTTTTGAATTGCAAGTTTGATGGTAAACCTGATTGTAATTGCCTAAATTGTACCTGGATTAGAAATAACAATCACCCTGCGGTTTTGACTTATTCCAAAAATGATAACAAGCCATCTGATGATGATTCAAAAACACTGTTTTCTATTAATCAGGCAAGGATGATTAAAAATGATTTGGCTGTTACAAGTGAGTATCATAGAGTTTTAATTTTTTGCGATAAAGATGATGAAGGAAATCTTGGGGGACTAAATCCGACAAACTTTTCTATTGATGCTTCAAACGCTTTGCTAAAAACTTTTGAAGAACCTCCGTCAAATACTACATTCTTCTTTCTCACAAATGATGTGACGGATATGATTTCGACAGTTGTTTCTCGTGCACAATGTTTTTTTGTTCCGTCAAAAAAAGATGAACCTCGAAACTTTGATTTAGTCAAAGAAGTTATGGACGGCTATTTGGAACTTGAGCGTAATGAAGTTTTAGATTTTAATGATAAATTGAATGTACTTATGAAAGAAAACAATCCAAGTGAAATTTTTACTCAAATGCAAAATTATATGGCTGGCATGCTTAAATCAAATTTGATGAATAAGCATCTTAAAATAAAATTATTACACGATATTAATGCAGTTGAAAAAGCTAAAAAAGAATATAAGTTGAATATTAATATTCAAACAATAGTCGAAACCTTGGCATTTGATTTGATTTTGTAATAAATTGCCCTAAAAAGAAACTTCTTTTATAATAAGAATATGAAGAAGTTTAATTTTTTAAACCAATTTCCAGATGCGGTAATAGTTGCGAATAATTCAGGTGAAGTTGTTTTTAAAAACAACACTTTTAAGCGTTGGTTTAAAAACTTTTCTAATCTGAATAAATTTTCGCATAATATGAATTTTGATATTTGTCCTTTGAATAGTGAAAATATCGAAATCTATTCTCCTATCTATCATGCGCTGAATTCTAAAGAGAATTTTTTTGCGTATGTTAGTTATGAACTTCCTCAAAATAAAATCCTTTATTATAATTTAACAGCAATTAAAAAACGCAGATATACAATTTTGTTTTTAACAGATGTAACTGCTAAAAATGAACTTAATGAATATAAAGAACAAATTTCCAACTTAAAAGAAAAATACCAGAAATTGGAAGAAGAAAATGATGATTTGCAAAAAATTCGGCAAAAAGCTCAATCTCAAGCAATTCGTATTGCTTTAATTAATAAGGTTTCTAATATTATAAGAGAATCTATGGATATTTCTAAAATCCTAAATTCAGCTTTGCACGAACTCGCTATGATGTTTGGTGCGTATAAAGCATATTATGCCTCAAACTTTGACGGTGACTTTGTTTTAGAAGAAGTTTACGGAGATAAAAATAAAAATCAAAAGAAAATCAAATTTGATGAAAGAGCTTATAAACAGATAGTTTCAGGGGATATTTCGGTTTCTCACTCGTTGATTGAATATTTAGGAGCGGAGCCGTTTAAACAACCTGTTATGAGAATTATTGTACCTGTGTTTCACATGCAAAAATTGGTGGGTGTTTTGGTTCTTTTAAGTCACCATAAGCGAGAATTAAACGAAGAATTGGAAATACTAGAGGCAATATCTTCACAATTGGGTAACGCTATTATTCGTGCAGAACTTTATCAAAAAAATATTAATACTGTTAAGGAATTAAAAAACACGCTTAAAGAATTAAAAGAAACTCAAATCCAGCTTATTAACTCAGAAAAAATGGCTTCTTTGGGTCAACTTGTAGCTGGCGTTGCCCACGAAATTAATACGCCTGTCGCTTCAATAAAATCGAACAATGCGATTTTGAGTAAATTTATTCCGCAAATTGAAAATGCTGAAATTGCAGAAATGATGCAGGAAATCAATGGAATTGACAAGGAGGCAATTCAAAGAATTAGTAATATCGTAACTTCGTTGAAAAAGTTTGTTAGATTGGACGAGGCAGATCTCCAAGAAGCCGATATTAATAAAGAAATTGATCTTACGTTGGATTTAATCCGCCACGAAACAAAAAATCGTATTGAAATTGAAAAACATTATGGTCAATTACCTTTGATTAAATGTTATCCAAATATGCTAAATCAAGTATTCACCAATGTTTTGGTCAATGCGTGTCAAGCAATTGAGGGTAATGGAGTTATAAAAATTACAACTGAATTTGATAATAAAAAACTCATTGTAAAAATAAAAGATAATGGTAAAGGAATTCCTGAAAACGAGCTCAGCAAGATATTTACGGCAGGTTATACAACAAAAGGTGTAGGTGTTGGAACAGGGCTAGGATTAGCGATTTGTACAAAGATTATTGAAAAGCATAATGGCGAAATATTGGTAAATAGTGAACTTGGGCATGGTAGTGAATTTATTATTACTATCCAAAGTGAGTAGTATTATATTAAGTTTTGTAACATAACTATGTTCGTAGTAGTCTTTATTAGGGGTATTTATAAAAAAACAATCAAGTTGATTTGTAAATATAATACATTTAACCCAAGAAGTTGTTCAAAAAATATGGTATATTATAAAGTGTGAGTGTTACCCTTATTTTTCTCACAAAACGTAGTAGGTAAAAATTTTTAAATGGAATTGTTACAAAAAATTAATAAGTAGATAAGAAAATGGCAATTAAATTCAACGCAAATTTTTAATATATGAGTAAGGTGTAGAATTTAATTTTCGTAGTGTCGGAGGCAATTAATGACAATTAGTGTAAACAGTAAGAAAAAACAAGTTAAAAAAACATTTGACGAATTATTGATGGATTTAAAAACAAGCAACTCAGAAAAAGTTAGATACAATGCTGCTCGTGTTTTAGGCGAAATGGGCGATTCAAAAGCAGTTGAGCCACTAATTGAAGTTTTGAAGTTTGATAAAAACGGTTCTGTAAGACTTTATGCAGCTAGAGCGCTTGGCGAACTTGGTGATTCCAAAGCTACAGTTCACCTTATCGAATCATTACGTGAAGATAGAAACGTTGACGTAAGAGTTCGTGCAGCCAGAGCTTTAGGTCGTTTAGGCGGTGAAATTGTTGTTGAGCCATTAGTAGAAGCATTAAATGATGAAAACCCACAAGTTTGTATTACTGCAACAGATGCTTTAATTGAAATTGGTGATGTTGCAACAGATGCTTTAATCGAATCATTAGACCACGAAAAAGTTAACGTAAGATGTGATGCAACTCGTGCTTTGGGTGAAATCGGTAACAAAAAAGCTGTTGATAGAGTTATCAATATGTTGTATGATGAATGGGTTAACGTAAGAATTTACGCTGTAACATCTTTGGGTAAATTAAATGATATTAAAGCAGTTCCTGCACTTATTGATGTTATGAAAAACCGTTCTGAAAATGAATTAGTTAGAGCTGGTGCAGCTGCTGCATTGGGTGTTCTTAGAGATCAAAGAGCATTACTTCCATTAAGAGAATTGATTATGGAAGCAGAAGAACTTGGTGAATTAGAAGATACTGCTTTAAAATCATTCAAAAAAATCATGGCTGCAAACTGGCAATCAATTCCTGGAGCAACTGCTCAGAAAAAACCTGTAACAACTTTCTAAGTTGAAGTTAAAAGTTATGAACAACAAAAGAGGCTCGTTAGAGCCTCTTTTGTTTGTTGATTATAAAACTTATTCTTCAGTAGTTTCTTCTTCGACAGGTACTTCTGTTCTGATAGAAGCCTTGTCAGAACCTAAAGTTTTGTCTTTGTGTTTTTGTACTTGTCTTGCTAGTTTGTCAGCCAACAAATCAATACTTGCGTACATTGATTCTGCTGCTTCTTCGCAACGGATAACGCCTGAAGCTAATTTGCAAGAAACCTCTGCAATGTGTTTGCCTGTTGCTGCAGGATTTTTAACTACTGATAAAACAACTTCAATACCTTGAATTTGATCGTAGTGTGCTGCAACTTTGCCCATTTTTTCTTTTACATAAGCCTTAATAGCGTCAGTAATTTCAATGTTTCTACCGTTTACGTAAATATGCATTTAAACCCTCCTTATACTGTTTATTTCTACAGTATAACATACTATTCCCAATTTTTAAAGGGGGTAACCCATTAATCTTCTAAAATAAATTGTTGCAATTCAACATCAGGCTTGCCGATTGTTCTGACTAATTCCAATACAGATGCCTTCATTTGACATTTTTGTGAAGAACCACTAAAGAAAGTTTTGTAAAAACAACCTTCACAATTGCAGCCTCTTTTGTAACATTCAAGTGCAGTCTGTGTCCATCTTCTGACGGCTACTGCTCTACCCATATCTCTACTTCTAAACAATTTATATAATCTCCAAATTTATCTACTTCACCCATGGAAGATATGCGACAGTAAAACTGTCGTTACTCCACCCCTAAGGTCGCTTGTATCAACTATCTTCGACCTGTTTATACTAACATTATAGGAAATCCGTTTTATTTTTCAAGTAGCAAACATGTTGTTATTAAGAATTGTAACAAGTGGGTGAAATCTAGCTATATATAGCATTTTGACTTGTCAATCTCATGATAAATCAAGCTATATCATGGTCTTGGCTTTTTGAACCATGGAAACCCATGATACGACATGGTTTTGCATGGTTTTATTATATATTAAGAATTGTAAAATATTCAGTAATATTGCCTGCTTTGGCTATATAAAGGCATGGTCAAGACTTAAATAAGGATTGATTTTAGGGCTAGAAAAATTAAAATCATGCCTCCAGAAATTTCTAAATGTTTAGGTGGGAAATTTTTACCCATATTTCCTGTCCAAAAACCGACTAAAGACATTACAAAAGAAACCAAACCAATAATTATTGCAGATAATGCCAGAGGTGTTTCTGTTAAATTTATACTTGCGCCTGCAACTAGGGCATCAATACTTGTTGCAATTCCTAGGCTGATCAAGCATTTTAATCCCATACAACATAACTTTTCTTGTTTTGTTTGGAAAGATTCAAGTATAAATTTAAGACCGAGGGTTAAAAATATGGCAAATACAATCCATTTGCTATATGGAGCGATAAAATCTTGTATATAACTTGCTCCAATAAATCCGATAATAGGCATTATACCTTGAAATCCACCCATTGAAATCGCTAATGAAATAGAATTTTTTACTTTATTTTCAGTAAAAATCAGACCTTGAGCAAATGATACAACAAGGCAGTCAATTCCTAATGCTATTGCTAATAAAATAATATCAATTAAATTCAATTTCTACCTCAAACAATCTATTCCAAGGGAGTTTATAATTTATATTATATTCTTTATTGATTAATTTGGCTACTTTATTTTCATATTTTTGCATTTCAGATTTTAGTTGTTGCAAATTAGGTTTTGTTTGGCGGATATTTGCTTGATATGCCCAGTCATCTAGAAGTCTTGTTGTTTGAAGTCTATCAAAAGCATCTTGATTATATTTTTGAGCTAAAAATTTTATTTTAGCACCACAAATTAAACTTCCAAGAGTGTTTGCAGACGTGTTCCAAGCTGAGTAGCCATAGAAGTTCTTGTCAAATTTTTCAAACTGTTTGACTAAATTATTATCTGCGCCATTTGCGAAACGTACGTCTGCAATCATGTAGGGTTTAGAAGGTGTCTGCCAAATGCCGTCAAAGGGTTCTGTATTGACTTGCATAACGATTTCACCCTGATGGTCGATAAAGTTATTGATAAATAATAAAATATCGGCAGAATCCATGTCAGTTACCTTACAACCAGCAAGGTCGATTTGTCCAAGAACGCTTTTTTCGATTGATACGTCCTCGTAATTTGAAATTAAATTTTTATATTTGGGTTCTAAAAATATTGGTGCTATTTTAATTTCACCTTGAATTGCACGTGAAAGCAGTGAAAGAGGAATTTCGTCAGCACCAGTTTTTACAAATCCACCAAGTTTTTCTAATGCTTTGGCTTCTTGAACATTAAAACCATATTCAGCACAATCATCTTTTGAAAAAACAAGAGTTTGAAAAAAACCTTCTTTTTGCCATTCAAGGTATATTTTATTTATTTCAAAGTTTCTATTGCGAGTTTGGAGATAATCTTCTAAAATTTCATCTGGAACTTCTTTTTTGCACATTGTTCCAAATTTATCGATACAGTATGAATAATTGAAGATTTTTTTGCCGTATTGAGCCCAATATTCTTTTTCTTCTTCGTTGATATTGTTGTTGGAAATTCTCATTATGCTTGAAAATGCGTAGATTTTGGCATTTTTCTCTGAAAGAATTTCTTTTAATTTTTCGATTTTCTCTTTAATTTCTTCGTAAGTATCTGTGCATCTTCTTGAAGAAATTAATCCACCGTAGGCAACAGTATCCAGAGATAAAACAATGGCATCAAGTTTTGGCAAATTTTTTAGCCAATCAAATATTTTTTCTGTATTTGCATACTTTGTTAAATCCCCAAGCCACTCACGATCTGGTAAAAATAATTCAATATTTTCATCAATTTCTGTTATTAGTTTTGGTAATGTATAGCAGACTGGACGATTATCTATTGGTACAAATCCTATTTTCATAATTCAATTATATGTTATTATTTTATAGACGCAAAAAGGTAACAAATTATGAATATAGATAAATCGCCAAAAGTTATTAAAAAAATATTTGATAATATTGCTAATTATTATGATAGTATGAATAATATTATCTCATTAGGAACAGATAAATTAATTAAAAAACATTGTATAAAGATTTTGAATATATCCGATAAATCTTCGGTATTGGACTTGTGTACGGGAACGGGTGATTTAGTAAAAATTATTCAAAAATTGCGTCCGAAAGCTAAAATTACAGCAGTCGATTTTAGTAAAAATATGCTTGATATTGCACGAAAACAAATTAAAGAGGTTGAGTTTATAGAGGCAGACGTAACAGATTTGCCATTTGAGGGTAATTCTTTTGATTTTATAACCATAAGTTATGGCTTAAGAAATATTCAAGATAGGGCAAAGGCTATAAATGAGATGTATAGGGTTTTAAAAACTGGTGGAAAAGTTTTGCATTTGGATTTTGGCGAAAAGAATATGCTTGGGAAAATGTTTGAAGTTTTTGTCCCATATTTTGCAAGAATTTTGGGAAAAGATTACCAATCATATAAATATCTTGTTAATTCAAAGCAAACATTTCCTGAACCAAATGCTTTGATAAAGGAATTTGAGGACCAAAATTTCAAATTAGTTGAGCGAAAAGATTTTTTATTTGGTGCAATTTCGGCACAGGTTTTTACTAAATAATTCTGTTTTTATTGCCTCCGTTTATGCAGTCTTTTATACTGTCAAAAGTTGTATCTAATATGTAGTCGATAGCGTCTTGTGATTCGTATGCCATATGAGGAGTTATAATTACGTTTGGCATAGAAATAAGTTCCTTTATAATTTCAGATTCTCTCAAACATTCTAAAGAAGATATTTCAAGATTTTTGGCCATTTTTATGCAAGCATCACACGGAGATTCACAAGCTACAACATCTAAAGCGACTCCAAGAAGTTTACCGTTTTCAAGATTTTCTTTGAGGTGTAAATTATCAACGAGTTCTCCACGAGAAACATTAATGAAGTAGGAATTTTTTTTCATCAAATCAAATTGATGTTTTGAAAACATATGATAATTGTCGCCTGTATATGGCAGATGTAACGTTATAATATCGGAATTCATTATCATTGCTTCAAGTGTTGTGTATTTTACTCCGTATTTTTCGGTGAGTTCAACCCTTGGTGTCAAATCATAGGCAAGAATTTTCATCCCAAAAGCGTTTGCGAGTTTGCAAACTGATGCTCCTATTGCTCCTGTGCCGACTATGCCGAGTGTTAATGCTTTTAAATCTCTGCCTACAAAACTTTTGCCTTCAAAGTTACCTTCACGAACACTTAAAAACCCTTGTGGGAGTTTTCTGACTAATGAAATAATTAAGCCCATTGTAAATTCTGCAACGGCAGTTTCTCCGTATTTTTGGACATTTACGACCGAAATATTTCTGTTCATGCAAGCCTTTGTGTTTATGTTGTCGTGTCCTGTTGAACGGGTTGCAACAATTCTTAAGTTTTTGAATTTATCGAGAACGTTTTGAGTTAATAATGAATTTATAAATACACTTATTACATAAGTATGTTCTAAATCATCATTTTCTAACTTTTTAACGGTCTCTTCGTTCAAGCTAAAATCAAAAAATTTTATATCGAAATTTTCAAAGTTATTATTTTTAAAATATTTGTGTTCGGTTTCCCTGTAATCAAAAACAAGCATTTTAACTGTCATAAGTCCCTCCTGTGGTTATTATTCAACAAATAGATGTAAAATCTATTGCACGAAAGGATAAAATCAAGATAAATATTTTGTCTAATGAAAAACGATTTTAAAAAATGTATTATAAGAGAGTAAGTCTGGTGTTAAAGCCGAATCGCTTCCCGGAGTAACTGGGACATGCACGTAACGCGGCGACTTCAGGTAAGGTGAAGAAAACTCTCGCTAAACTTTGTACAAAGATGCGATATGCGAACCATTTTGCCTGTTGTTTATATAGAAACACCAGTGGTTGTGGGATGCTGCATGAAATCCCAATACACAACCAAAAAAGGTGGGCAATACCAGCCCACCTTTTTTAATATTATAGATATCTTATTAACTTTCAATCAATAAACTTGCACCGATAACACCGGCGGTGTTTCCAAGTTGTGCAGGAACAATCTCAACTGCAGAACCTGCAACAACCATTGCACGTTTTTTGATAGTTTCTCTGATTGGATCAAGTAAAATATCACCAGCATCTGCAACTCCACCACCAATGATGATTTTTTCAGGGTTTAGTAAGTTAACAACGCTTGTTAATCCGTGTCCGATATGTTCACCCATAATAGTGAAAATTCTTTTTGCAACAGGGTCACCTTGTTTTGCAGCTTCTGAAACGATAAATGGTGTTATTGGGCCACCGTTTGCCATTTCACGGAATTTAGTTGATTTGCCACCCATAATATATTCTTCTGCCATTTTGACAATTGATGGGCCTGATGCGTATGCTTCCAAACAACCAAAATCACCACAACCACAAAGTGGGCCACCGTTCATTTCTAACTTGATATGTCCAAGCTCACCTGCAGCATTTGAAGCACCACGTACAAGTTTGCCATTGATAACAATACCTGAACCGATACCTGTTCCAACTGTCATACAGATAAAGTTTTCGCAATCTCTACCGGCACCAAATTTTAATTCGCCTAATGCGGCACAGTGTACATCATTATCAATTCTTGTTGGAATTTTGAATTCATCTTCTATAATTTGAGCGATAGGTATATTCACCCAACCAGGGATGTTTGGAGCTAATCTTACAACACCGTTTTTGTAGTCGATTTGGCCAGGAAAGTCAAAGCCGATACCCTGAATATCTGTACATTTTGATTCGTTCATCAAATCTCTTATAGCTTGTTTGATGTTGTTTACTGTGTATTCATAACCCATTTCAGCACGTGTTGGAACAGAATTTGAATATAAAATGCTTCCTTTGTCATCTACAAGAGCAATTTTTACATTAGTTCCACCTACGTCAATTCCTATTCTTTGCATAATTCTTCTCTCCTATTTATGAAAAAATTATAACACAAACCTTTATATAAAGATAATATTAAAAAATCAGGGTTTGGCTTTAATTTATAATATAATTTACATATCGGATTAGGAAAAGAGAGGTAAATTATGATAGACAAAACAGCAATTATTCATCCGTCAGCACAAATCGCAGAAGACGCAATTATCGGACCTTATGTAGTTATCGGTGAAAATGTAAAAATCGGCAGTAAAACAAGAGTTATTGCAAATGCTTTCATTGAACACGCTACAATAGGTGAAAGATGTACAATTTCTCCTTTTGCAACAATTGGTTCTGAACCACAGGATTTGGGTTATAAAGGTGAACCTACTTGTGTTGTTATTGGTGATGATACTATCATAAAAGAAAACGTAACAGTTCACAGAGGTGCAGCTTGTGGTGATAATACAACTCGTGTTGGTAACAAATGTTTGTTGATGGCTGGTTCTCACGTTGCTCACAACTGTGTTGTAGAAGATCAAGTAATTATGGCAAACCTTGCAACTCTTGGTGGTCACGTACACGTTGAAACCGGTGCTTTCTTAGGTGGTATGACTGTATTCCACCAAAATGTAAGAATTGGTTCTATGGCAATCGTAAGTGGATTCTCTGCTTCTCGTCAGGATATTCTTCCATTTACAAAAAATGATGGTCGCCCTGCTGTAGCAAGAGGTCTTAACGTAATTGCTATGAAACGTAGAGGTATTCCTTTAGAAACAAGAACTGCAATTAACAGAGCGTTCAAACTTCTTATTTCGCCTGAATACAATACTTCTCAAGCTATTGCGAAAATCAGAGAAGAATTACCAATGAACGAATACATTGAAAAAATGTTGAATTTTGTTGAAACTTCAAAACGTGGTGTTTCTTTAAAATCACACAAAAACGCTTTGGAAGGCGGTATGGATGATTAAGTCGGTTTGGGACAAATATGCAGAAGTTTTAGTTGATTATTCTACTGACGTACAAAAAGGCGATTTGGTTATCATTCGTGCTGAAAGTATTCATGCAAAAGAATTGGTTAAATCAGTTTATAAACGTGTTATACAAAAAGGTGGTCACCCATTGATTAGAACTGCAATTGGTGATATGGCTGAATTGTTTATTAAACACGCTTCAGATGAACAATTGGATTATGTAGATCCGGTTACAAAGCTCGAATATGAAATTGTTGATAAATATATTTCAATTGGTGGGCCACTAAATACTAAAAATATGGCTCGTGCTGATTTGGGTAAACTTGCAAGACGTGGCAAAGCAACAAAACCTTTGTCAGAATTGCTTTTATCTCGTTCTGCAAAAGGTGAAGCAAAATGGGTTATCGCAGATGTTCCGACTCATGCTTTAGCGCAAGAGGCAAGAATGTCTTTAGATGAATATTCTGAATTTTTGTTTAAATCTTGTTATTTGGATATGGATGATCCTGTTGCCATGCTAAAAGAGCTTGATGAAAAACAAACTAAATGGGCAGAATATTTAGATGGCGTAAAAAAATTACACATTGTTGGTGACAAAACGGACATTACTTTTGGGGTTGAGGGAAGAAAGTGGATTAGTTGTTCAGGTTTGAACAATTATCCTGATGGAGAAGTGTTTACATCTCCTGTAGAAGAAGATGTGAATGGCGAAATTTACTTCGATTATCCACAAAATTATCGTGGAAATGAGGCACATGGTGTTCATTTATGGATTGAAAACGGAAAAGTTGTAAAAGCTACTGCTGAAAAAGGCGAAGATTTCCTTAATGCAATGCTTGATATGGATGAAGGCGCAAGAGGAATTGGTGAAATCGCTGTCGGTACAAATGATATGATTCAGGAAATTACAGGTAACATATTGTTTGACGAAAAAATTGGTGGCGCAATTCATATGGCAGTTGGTGCATCATATCCTGAAACAGGTGGTAAAAACGTATCAGGACTCCATTGGGATTTAATCAAAAACATGAAAAACGGTGGCAAAATTTATGCTGATGATGTTTTGATTTACGAAAACGGAAAATTTGTTATTTAAAAGGAGGGTTTAACCCTCCTTTTTTTAATATCGTCATTCTGAATTTATTTCAGAATCTATTAATGTTTATTTGCTTGTTGCGTTGCTACTCACCTACGCACAACACGGACTTGGTGCTGTTGAACTTGTCGTAGCAGCCGCGCTCGTCCCCAATGTCAAAGTAGAATTCCCACACGCCGTAGGTATCGTACTCTGACGAAGACCAGAACCAGCCGGAAGTCGGAATTCCTTCTTCACCCTTTCTTGCATAGAGGTCACGTAGTTCTTGTATTGTTGGAAGGTGCATGCCTTCATCTACGCAAGCTCTTTTTGCTCCAGCCCAGTAGTCAGATGAAGAGCCTGACGGTGTTGGTCCACAATATGCGTCATAGTCTGCTTTGATATCTGGATCTGTAGATGTTGCAGCAGTTGTTGAACAATCTACTGGTGTAGATATAGTTCCAAGGTTCTTAATTGCGGCGCCTGTTTTAATCGCAATATTTAATCCTCTTATATCCTTACCTGTATCCATTTGGTTAGGTGTTTTTAGACCGTTTACGTCATACAAAATAGATATTGCATCTGTACCCATTGCTACGCTATCACGTCCACCTGAAAATCTTACTATAGTGTTTGAATATGGATCTTCTGTTGCGTTTTTGTTGTAAGCAATTAGAGCAGATGTTCCGTCACCAAACATTACACCAATGGTTTCTGTACCATAATCTGTTGTTGAATAAAGATTTTTAGATGCTTTTAACTTACTTGTTTCAACTGGATCTGCAGTAGTTAAAATTTCAGATGTAAAACAATCAGTAAGTTTATCACTAGAACATGTTTTAACTATTTTAATGTGTTTAGATAATTCTTCAACAAAATCTGCAGTTGACTCAAAACCTGCTAGACTAGAATTAGCATTCATAATTTTCAATGCTTCACCAAGTCTTCTGTTGAAAACACTTGATGCAGTATCCCAAGATCTTTGTTGATAATTTGCAACTAATGTTGGTATTGTCATTGCTGCAACTACGCCGATAATTGCTAAGGTGATTAGAACCTCTGCCAAAGTAAAAGCAGATTTGCGATAGTTGGCACAATTGCCTACGTGCGTAGCACCTTCAGCTAAAGTA
>SUTY01000097.1 GCA_015152455.1 Cyanobacteria bacterium SIG32 | reverse complement strand
CAGATTGTGCTGGTGAAAATGCAACAAGCGCTAATACAACTACAACCGCAGGTACATACGCACAAAGCCTAGGTATCGCACAGTGTTATTATGAAAATGATAGATGGGCAGGAGCAGTAGAAGCATGCGGAGGAACAAGTAACATGCCAGATGAAGATGACTTAACTGCAATAGCACAACTACTATATCCATCAATAACAGTAGCAAGCACAGGTACAACATATTGTGCAAAAGATGACAGCGGAAACTACACAACTTGTAGAGAAACAGAATTAGCACTTTCTTTAGGCTTTAAGAACCCTTCATTAACTCTCACTGATTCCCAATCGTTCTGGGTTTGGTCAGGCGTGGAGGGCAGTAGCCACTACGCGTACTACAGGGGCTTCTACCCTACCTACACGAGCCGCTACTACAACTCCCGCAATGGCTCCGGTCTTATGGCGGTCTGCTCTGGTGATTAATTATTTAATCATTTAATCATTTAGCGCGACCTAAAATCAGCTTCAGGCAAAAACGTTAACTAAACAACATAAAAAACGAGCCTTTCTGTTAATTTGAAAGGCTCGTTTATTTATAACAACTTCTGTTAACCATGCAAGATGTCTAACAAATCGTCCATAGTTACAACATCATTGTCACTGTTAATATATACGCCATCTCGTTGTTTTGTATAAGTTACGCCATGCAATTCAAGTCGTTTACAATCCATTGCCAAGATTTTACCAGCAACTTCTTGTTTGAAGGTTTCAAACTTGTTATGATCACAAATTTCTTTACCAATCATATACATAGAATTACCCTCAGCATCTTCGACTCGTCTGACTTCAATCTTATCGACAACCATAAATGGTTTTTCATCTTTGAATTCTTCTTTTGTAACAACAGTTGGTCTAGGTTTTGGTGCCGTAGCATTTTGCATTGCGTTAATATCACCGAATACATTCGATTTCGGTACATTTTCAATCGGAGTAATCGGAATTTCTATATCAACAGCTTCAGTTTCAACCTCAGGTGGTCTAACCTCTTGAGGTGCTGAATTCATATAATTCATAGCCATTTCCATATCTGAAGTTTCTTCCTCTATAATTTGAGGTTGAGGAGCAACCATTTCAGGAGGCATTTGAATTATCGGAATTTCAGGCGCTTGAGCCATTTCCTCTACAAGTTGAGGTGTAGGTTCAACTTTATCAACTCGTTTAATTTTCTTGTATGGAGCTTCTACAGGTGCTTTAGAAACTGGAGCAACCTCTGTAATAAATTCCATAGAAAATTCACCGTTCATAGGCATACTTGTTGCAAAACTCAATGTTGTTGCATAGTATTCTCTGTACATAACCGATTTTTCCACAGTCGGTAATTCCTGAACCGCAGCCTGCATTGTCGGATTACTTGTCCGAGCTTTCGGTTTTCCATAGCCACCCTTCACAATACCAGGAGCTACACTCATCTTTTCATGTTCGTTTTGTTCCATAAATCTCTCTGTCTTTTTATATATATCTACTTAATTAAAAAAAATCTTTAATCTTTGATTTCAATTTTTGCCTTTTTTGTTACAAAAGTTAATATCCTATAAATTTTTCAATATCAGCGCAAAACTATTGCAACAAGACTTTTTCCACACTTTGCAAGTGATTTTTAAGTTAAATTAACAAAATAAATGTAAATTTTTTAATGATATTTTTTAACTTCAAAAGTGCCTACAAATCATAGTTTCAAAATTGTTAAAAAATATTATGTAACGACTTTGGCATGCCAAAGATAAAACCTCTTTCTTTTTTTAATTTTTACACGTATTATAGAGGAACAAATCTGAGGAGATTTGGTGATGGGGTTTAGATATATTTACTCCGTTAATCCATCCAAAGAACGATTAAATCCTTATAAAAATCGTTTAGAATATGGGTAGAAGTTTAGAGTCTTTATAATTAGGAGATGTCAGGTAGTGTTAAAACATGGGTATATTCAAATCTATACAGGTGACGGAAAAGGCAAAACAACAGCATCATTAGGATTGGCATTAAGAGCATTAGGTCACGGTTGGAAAGTTCTTATTATTCAGTTTACAAAAGGTGATAGCGCAACTTCTTACGGCGAAATCGTTTCATCTTCAAAATTTTTACCAAACCTTGATGTAGTTCAATTTGGTATGGACAGAGTTTGTTATTCACATAACGTTTGTATGGATGATTATAAAGAAGCTAAAAAAGGCTGGGAATTTGCTAAAAAAGCAATTCAATCAGGTGAATACCAATTGATAATCTTGGACGAAATTAACATATGTACTGCAATGAATATGATTAAAGTTTCAGATGTTAAAGAAGCTCTTTTAAACAAACCTGACAACTTAGAAATCGTATTAACAGGTCGTTATGCTCACCCTGAATTAAAAGCTATGGCTCATTTGGTTACAGAAATGAAACCAATCAAGCATTACTTTGATATGGGTGTTATGGCAAGACAAGGTATTGAGTATTAATAGTTCTTAGTGCCTTAAGAACTTTTTAATGTAAATCCTTTTTGTTTCAGAAATGAAATACCGGACGTTCTTTAAGGGGAGGGTCCGTTTTTATTATGTTTACATAAATACAAATACTATTTGCTTATTGGCATGTTTGTAATAATATAATAAATGGTTATACTAGCCTGATAAGCACGACTTAGTCTGGAATATTCAGATGGGGCGGTATAGCCCGTAGTACAACACATTTAAACAAAAGGAGAAAACCGATGCCAGTAGCATCTATGATTGAACTTTTAGAAGCAGGTGTACACTTCGGACACCAAACACAAAGATGGAACCCTAAAATGAAGCCGTATATTTACGGTGCAAGAAACGGTATTTATGTACTTGATTTGCGTAAAACAACTGACTTGCTTGATGAAGCATATGCAGTAGTTAGAGAATTCGCAGCTCGTAATAAAAACGTTTTGTTCGTAGGAACAAAAAAACAAGCAGCTGAAGTTGTAGCTGAAGAAGCAACAAGAGCAGGTGCTTATTACATCAACAGAAGATGGTTAGGCGGTATGTTAACTAACTTTGAAACTATCAGAGC
>SUTY01000024.1 GCA_015152455.1 Cyanobacteria bacterium SIG32 | reverse complement strand
TTACAACTATGAAAGGTATCAATGGAGCAGAAATAAAATGACTCCTGTACAATACAGAAGTCATTTATTACTTGCCTCTTGATCCACCCTTTTTTCTTTGTCTAGTTTTTAGGGTTCAGTTCAATTAGCCTCGTTTTTTTAATTACTTTGTTCAAGTGGTTCAATTTTTTCTTTAAATATTTGGACAAGACAGAATGAATATATAAAACCTGAAATGAAACTTACATAACCGCTTATAGCCGTAAATATGTATGCAAAAACGTTGTGTCCTTCTGCAAAAAATGACAAAATAATATTCAAAATTAACAATGGTATAAATTTTATCCAAAGTTTGAACAGAGCAAGGACTGTTGGTTGTATGTATTTTATTGGAAGTGCAATACTATACAGACCTTTTCGTTCAAAGTTTTTTGCAAATTTTACATAAACAAATTGTAGAAAAATGCCAATAACTCCAATTGCAACCAATATTGAACCAGCAATAACATTTATGAAATTAATTCCTAATGCAAGTGTGACTAATAAGCCTGCAATATAAAATAGTATGCCATACGAAAACCAGGCAAAGATCAAAGGAAAGGCTTTACCGAACACTGAAAAATGGGATTTGTCAATTTCTGGTACAATATCGTTTTTAAATTCATCAAACGAGTTGTGCATTAATGTCAAGTTATATCCGATCAAATATATTGTTATACCTATTAAAAACAGTACACCAACCATTGCCCAAATCCAGTTTATTGTATCAATAGATTGTTGTTTGCTATATTCATTTAGAACAACACTAAATATTGAAGTAATTCCAGTTAGAACAAACAAAATTGTATGTTTTATAAAAGTATTTTCACCTGGTGAGTAAATTCTTTTGAAAGCGTCTTTAATTCCTAACATAGTTTCTCCTTTTTTTTATATAATGAGTATAGCATTTTTTTATTTGCGTTGCAATAAAAATGGGCTTATTGTATGATTTTATTATGGAAACGGAATTAAAACAAATCTTAAATGCGGTAAAACCCAGGGTTGAAAAGATAAAGGAGTGTCTTTGACCCAAATGGTTTGAGAAAAAAACTTGCAGAATTAGAAGAAAAAATGCAAGCTCCTGATATTTGGTGTGATCAAAATTTAGTTTCTAAATTAGGCGCTGAGATTAAAGAAATAAAAGAAAATCTTGAGATGTTAAAATCATGGCAAGATACAATTGAAGACTCTGAAGTTGCCATAGAAATTCAAGATGAAGATTTAATTCAAGAAAGTTTAAACGCAATTAATTCATTGATTAAAGCACTTGATAGTTTTGAACTTAGAATGATGTTGAGTGGTGAATATGATGAAGCAGACGCCATTTTGACCATAAATGCAGGTGCTGGTGGTACTGATGCTCAAGATTGGGCAAGTATGCTACTTCGTATGTATATGAGATGGGCAGAAAACCGTAATTGGAAAGTTGAATTGTTAGACAAACTTGACGGTGAAGAAGCAGGGATTAAATCTGCAACAATCAAGATTATGGGTAAATATGCTTTTGGTTATTCAAAAGCTGAAAAAGGTGTCCATAGATTAGTTAGGATTTCACCATTTAATGCTAACGGAAAGCGCCAGACAAGTTTTGCATCATTGGAAGTTTCTCCGATAATTGCGGATTATGAAAAAACTATTGTAATTCCACCTGAAGATTTGGAAATTGATACTATGCGTTCAGGTGGTGCAGGTGGTCAAAACGTGAACAAAGTCGAAACTGCGGTTAGAATTTTACACAAACCTACTGGGATTGTAATTAAGTGTCAACAGGAACGTTCGCAATTGCAGAATAAAGAAAATGCAATGCAAATGTTGGCATCAAAACTTCTTGCTATGCGTCAGGCCGAACACGAAAAGAAACTTGCAGAATTAAAAGGCGAAAATGTAGATATAAATTTTGGTTCGCAAATTCGTTCATATGTTTTTCATCCATATAAAATGGTGAAAGATCATAGAACAGGTTTTGAAGTCGGTAATGTCGATTCTGTTATGGATGGGGATTTAGACGGATTTATAGAAGAATACTTGCGAAATACTAATTATAGTCTTTGATCGTGTAAATCTGTTCCACCTGTCATAATAAGGTTGTGTTTTTGGGCAATTTTTTTTACGTTTTCTACGGTGTTGAATTTAATTATCCCTCTGTGTCTTGGATATGGATAATAAACTTCAACTCCGTCAAGCCCATATCTTTTTAATTTTTTAATGAATCGGTCAAGATTTAAAGCCCAACAACACGCTGGATGTGCAATTACTGCTATGCCACCAGCTTTGTGTATTGCGTGAATAAGTTTTTTTATATTTCTTTTGGCAAAAATTCTTACGATATCCCATTCGGTTTCACGTTTGGATTTTGCTAAAAATGGTTTTAAGTGTTCTGAATTTACATCAATTCCATATGCCAACAAGTGCATAAAAACATAACCACACCAAACATCAAATTCAACGGCAGGAATTACATTGTTTGGAATTTTGTTTTCTAAATATCCCTGAATTGTATTGTGATCTGAAATAGCTATAGCTTTATAATTTTTTGCTTGTTTTATTATGTCAGAAAACTCACCTTTGCCATCAGAATATGTTGTGTGAATGTGTAAATTAACACGATTTTCTTTATAATCTTCTTCTGTAAAATTTTTTATTAACTCTTTGTAATCTGTCATTGTTTTTTTAAATATATTTGTAATAAAATTATTATACATCAAAGGAGAGTATATGGCTAAAGTTAAATTGCAAAATAGTGTTTGGAATATTTTATGTGAAGGGTTAAAATTGTATTTTAAAAATATCGGAACTTTTACTAAATACATGTTATTTCCTGTATTTGGTCAAATTCTCGGTGTTGTTATGATATTTGGTTTAACATTTTGGTTTACGCTGAATTTACCATCAATTGTGTCAAAACACGCAATTTTTTCAGATGTGACTGTTATTATGATATCACTTTTGGTTATTACAATACCAGGGTTTGTTGTGTTTTTAAAAGCATTTTGGGATTTTCTGGTTGCTTATGGCGCTTTGAATTCTATGACGCAAGCCGTTATGACAACCGGTAAATTGTATGATTTGGGTGCTCATACTGAAGTTATTACTAAAAGAACATTTACATATATTGGACTTTTGTTAGCGATTTCTGTATTAACGATTATAGCGATAAACCCATTGTTTTGGGTTATAGGATTGATATTTTTTGTTTATTTTATTCTATTGTTTCAAGTATTCACATTTGAAGAAGACAAATCAATAATCGAATGTTTTAAAAGAAGTTTTAATCTTGTAAAAGGTAACTTTGCAAGAACATTCTTTATAATGATTGTTTTGGGTGTAATTGCATACTATGTTTTGACCTATTGTGTAACTGCGTTGTTTGAAGTTGTCAGACTTAGTGAAATTATAAAATCAGGGTTAGAAATTTGGGCTCAATCTTTGCCTCTGGGTGATGTGAATTCAATGACAATGAATTTTAAAATACCTTCAATAACTCCATTGGATGTTGCTAATCAAATTTTGAGTTCTTCAATTTGGTTTATTGTCGCAGGTCTAACTTTGCCAATGAGAAGTATATGTTGGACGTTGTGGTATAAGAATTTGTCAGAAGTTAAGACACCTAAAACTCCGAAAAAGGGTAAATAATGTTTATTTGTAAAAATTGCAAATCTGTTGATAAATTTGAGTTAATGTTTTCACCTGATTATAAGGGTGACAGGCACTTTGCACAAAAATACAATGAGAAAAATGAAATAATGATAACTGTTGATGGCTATACTTTTATGCCAGATTTGCAATTTATGAATGAACACGCCGTTTGTAGATATTGTGGGCAGATTTATATGTGGGATTACGATTATAAAGGATAAAATTATGAGAGAAAACAGAAAAAACAATGAAACAAGAGAGATTAAATTCACAAGAAATTATACAAAACACGCAATGGGTTCTGTTTTGGCAGAATTTGGAGATACAAAAGTAATTGTTACAGCATCAGTTGAAAATGCAAAACCAAAATGGATGGCAAAAGAGGAAGAAAAAGGCTGGGTAACTGCGGAATATTCATTGCTTCCAGCTTCAACAAGTACAAGGTGCCAACGTGAAAGAACAAAAGTTTCAGGTCGGACACAAGAAATCCAAAGATTAATTGGCAGAAGTTTAAGAGCTTGTGTTGACTTGAATAAAATGCCAGATGTTACAATTACTATTGATGCTGATGTTATTCAAGCTGACGGTGGTACAAGAACCGCAAGTATTTGTGGGGGGTTTGTTGCATTATCAGATGCGGTTGAGAAATTATTAAAAGAGGGTATTTTAAAAGAAAATCCTATTATTGAACCGATAGGTGCAATTTCTGCAGGTATTATTGATGGTGAAGTTCGTCTTGATTTAGATTATTCAGAAGACTCAACTGCACAAGTAGATTCCAATATTGTTTTGACCCAAAGTGGTAAAATTGTGGAATTTCAAACAACTGCTGAAGGTGAAGCGTATGAATATGATCAAATGTTAGAAATTTTTAACGTGGCGAAAAAAGGTATTGACGAAATAATTGCAAAATATTAGAATAAAATTATAAAGGAGCGTTATATGAAAAAGATATTATTAGCATTAATGGTTATGTCTGTAGCAACTTCTGTATATGCAGCTGATGTTGATACAACCGCAACGCAGACAACAGCATCAGGTTTCTTTGGTAAATACACTCAAAAAATGAGAGAAATTGGGCAAAAACTTGACCAAACTTCTAATGACATAGATGCTAAAATTTTAGAGCAAGAAAAGAAGGCTTTAGAACAACAAAAAAAATATGAAGCAGAAAAAGCAGCAAGAGAAGCAAAAATTTTGGAGCAACAAAAAGCAAGACAAGAGGCTTATAATGCTGCACAAAAACGTTTAGAACAAAAAAGAGAACAGTTGAGAATACTGTTAGAAGAGTAATAAGGAGAAATAACTATGAAAAAAATGTTAATCGCAATGACAGCAGTTATGTTTGCAACAACTTCAGCTTTCGCAGCTCAAACAACATTTGGACAATGGGCAAATGACACTGCAAATAAAATTAACCAAAAAGAAGCTGCAGTAGCAAAATCTATTTCTGATAAAAAAGAAGCATACAAAAAACAACAAGCTGATGCTGAAGCAAAAAGAGCAGCTCAGAGAAAAGAAATTGAAGCTCAAAAAGCAGCACAAATAAAAAAATATGAAGATCAGAAAAAAGCTGCTGAAGCAAAAAGAGCAGAACAAGTGAAAAAATACGAAGCTCAAAAAGATGCGTATAAAAAAGAAGCTGCAGCAAGAGAAGCTGCTCAAAAAGCAAAACAAGATGCAGCAAAGAAAAGAATTGAAACTAAAAAACAACAATGGAAACAATTGATTAGTGAATAGTTTTTGATAAAAAAGAGTCTGCTATATGCAGGCTCTTTTTTTATGCTAAAATTAAGTTATGAATAACACTATCTCAAAAACATATACAGGCGCAAAAGTTATAATTGAAACTCTTAAAAACCTTGGTGTTGATAAAATTTTCGGATACCCTGGTGGTGTTGTTTTAAAAATATATGACGAACTTTATGGGCAAAGTGAGATAGAACATATTTTGGTTCGTCATGAACAAGCTGCAACTCACGCAGCTGAAGGGTATGCAAGAGTGACTGGCAAACCTGGAGTGGTTTTGGTCACATCAGGTCCTGGGGCGACTAATACTGTTACGGGTATTGTTAATGCATATTTAGACGGTTTTCCTTTAATTGTTTTAACTGGACAAGTTTTTTCAAATTTAATTGGCAAGGATGCTTTTCAGGAAGCTGATATTTGTGATATGACAAAATCTTGCACAAAAAAAGTTTTTCAAGTTACAAGTGCAAAGGATTTAGAAAAAACTCTTGTAGATGCTTTTGAAACTGCAATGTCAGGTAAAAAAGGTCCTGTAGTTGTTGATTTGGCTAAGAATGTTTTATATGAAGATGTCGAATTTAAAGGTCTAAGAGCTTCTTTCAATCTTGAAGAAGAACATATTTATATAAAACATGCATTAAAAGAGATTTGTTTGGCTAAAAAACCTGTAATTGTAGCTGGTGGTGGCTCTGTTGGAGCATTTGAGGAATTAACAAGTTTTGCAAAGTCGCTTAATCTTCCAGTTGTTACTACATTGATGGGAATTGGTTCATATCCTCAAAATGATGAAAATTACATGGGTATGGTTGGGATTTTTGGCGATAAATCTGCAAATGAACTTTTGAAGCAAAGTGATTTGGTTCTTTCTGTTGGTGCAAGGTTTAATGACAGAATTACCTGCAAATTTGAACAGGGTGAACTTGCAAGAAAATTTATTCAAATAGATATAAATAAAAAAGAGATTTCCAGAGTAATACCTGCGTATTTACGTCTTGAAGGTGATGCAAAAGTTGTTATTGCAGACATGTTGAAAGAGTTTAAAACAGGTGAATACACTCTTAATGCTGATTGGGCAAATTCGCAAGAGTTGAAAAAATTAAATAGTGTCAGAAAACCTATTAGTTTGAAATTACATTCTTTTGAAGTTATGCAAGAGCTCCAAAAATTCATTGCAGGTAAAGATATTGTTGTAACAACCGAAGTTGGACAACATCAACTCTGGGCTGCACAAAATTTAAAATTTAATAAGCCATTAAAATTTTTAACTTCAGGTGGTTCAGGGACTATGGGATTTGGTTTTCCAGCTGCAATTGGAGTTGCAGTAGCTGATCCTTCAAAACCTGTAATTTGTGTTGCAGGTGATGGCTCGTTTCAGATGAATATGCAGGAATTAGCGACTTGTATGGATTATAATTTGTCAGTTAAAGTATTGATTTTGAACAACGGATATCTTGGAATGGTTAGACAATTACAACAAGGTCAATGTGATGGAAGATATTCGCAAACAAAAATTTCAAATCCTGATTTTGTCAAATTGGCAGAAAGTTATGGTGCTAAGGCTAAACGAGTTACTCAATTGTATGAAGTCAAATCTGCTCTTGAATTTGCTTTTAATACGCAAGGTCCTGTAATTATTGATTTTGTTGTTGAACCAATGGAAATATTATAAATCGTCGATAAATTCGAGTTTATAATTTAAAATCTCTGCAATCAATGACGCTTCTTTAAGTGATATAGATTCCCTGTGAAGTTTGCCTATTAAACTATTATAAGAGCACGGTTCACCAGTTTTTTCTTCAAGTGCTAGTGCTAATTGTTTAAGTGTCATGGCTCTGGAAACTGCGAGCATTTTAATTTTATTTTTGATGTTCATATTTGGATTATATCCGATATTGACATATGTTGTGGTATAGTTTATAATCATTTTTGTATTTAATAAAAAGTTTTCAAATACGACAAATAAAATTTACATGTAAATAATTGGAGGTTAATGATGAAAAAAGGTTTTACTTTGGCAGAAGTGCTTATTACTTTGGCAATTATTGGTGTTGTCGCTGCAATGACAATACCAACGTTGATTTTTAACACGCAGAATAAGCAGTTTGCGACTATGTTAAGAAAAAAACAGGCTGAATTTATACAGGTTTTGAAATTGTCTGTTGTTTATAATGGAGATATGTCAGGTTGGGATTGGTCAATGGACACTGATAGTTTTGTTTCAAAATATTTTGCACCTTATTTAAAAATATCAAATTGTGGTGATTGCTGGACTGCATATACTTTCCCAAAAGGTTTATGGTTTGAACAACCTGCTTATGCTGGATATGACAATAATGATATATATTTGAGTGATGAAGAACAGATAAATTGTTATACCAGTGGAACTGGTACTTATTGCTCTCAATTAATAAGTGCTTGTCAAGCGGGTTTTGGCGATGCATCTACTACTGCTCGTTATCTGATATCTAGTGGTGTTTATATACATGCTAGCGGAGCAGAGTATTGTCAAGCATTTATGAATGGTGGATACATTGCACCAGCAGATGAACCTGAAGTAACTTATTCACTTCCTGATGGAACACAAGTTGGCTTTTATAAACAAGATGTAAAATCAGTTTTATTTGTTTATTTCGATTTAAACGGAACGGCAAAACCTAATAAATACGGTGTTGATAAATATGTTATGGTTATGGCTGGTAATACACTTGCATTCTGGGGAGAAGGTGAAAGTGATTTAACCTCAGGTGATTATGGCTGTTCTGATAGCGGCAATGGTATGTATTGTGGAGCCTTATTAAAGAAAAATAATTGGCAATTCACTAATAATTAACTTAAATTCTAAAAAAGCCTTTCAAACATTGAAAGGCTTTTTTTTAGTCCAATAGGTCATATACTTTTTTAATTTCTTGTATATCTTGCCACATAAGCCATTTAGGACTACCTTTTTCACGGCTATCGTTTCTAAGTAAGTATGATGGGTGAAAAATAGGCATCATTTTTGAAAAATGAGGACCTTCAAACCATTTGCCGCGAATTTTTGTAATTCCTTGATTTGTATTTAGCATTGAATTTACTGCAACACGGCCGCATAAAAGAATAATTCGTGGTTTTAAAATCTCGATTTGTGCATCTAGATACTCTCTGCAAGCCTCTTTTTCTTCAGGTAATGGATCTCTGTTGTCAGGAGGTCTGCATTTTAATGTGTTACATATATAAACATCTTTTTGTCTTGATAGCCCAACAGATGCAAAAATTCTGTCCAGTAATTGCCCTGCTTTGCCAACAAAAGGTTCACCTTGCTGGTCTTCATAATAACCAGGGGCTTCACCGATTAGCATAAGTTTTGTGTTTGGGATTCCACCAGAGAAAACTATATTAGTGCGTGTTTTGCATAAATCACATTTTTGACAAGATAAACATTTTTCTTTGATTTTATCCAATTCATTTTGCATTGTTATAACTATGCCTCAGGAATAAGTACGGAAATTACTGCGTTACTGATGTTTAAATATTTGCTGATAACGTCTTCTAAATCAGCAATTGTGATATTTTCCAGTTCTTTTAAATAAGTTTCTACAAGTTTTAAATCGTCGCAAACAGTTGCAAAATATCCGATATTCTCACCGATTTCAGAAACTGTTTCTGCAGAAAATGCAAATTTTGTTTTTGTTTTTTTAGTTGCTTTTTTAAACTCATCATTTGTGATTTTTTTAGTTAAAAGCCCTGCTAATTCTTCTTTTATGAGATTAAGAGCATCTTCTTTTTTGTCAGGTTTAAAATTAGCTTGAATAAAGAAATTATTACCGTCTTTAAATTGATAATGTTCAGAACTAATCATATTGAATACAGGTTCAGGAAGTTTTTCAATTAAATTTTGGTATAATCTTGAACTTGTTCCGTCACCTAAAATAATGCTTATTAAATCAAGACAAATTGTATCTCTAAGATTACTTGCTTTTGGTCCTAACCAACCAAACATAGCATACGCTGTATTTACGTTGGAAGTTGTTTCAATGTATTTTGTTTCCTGAACAGGAGTGTCAATTTCAAGTATATTTTGTGGTGCATTTTGACGACCTTTGAAATCAAATTCTTTTTCAACTTTTGCTAATACTTCATCATGGTTGAAATCTCCAACAATTATTGTTGTCATATTTTCAGGAGTATAGAAAGTTTGATAATATTCCATAATATCTTCACGAGTTACTTGAGAAATAATTTCTGGAGTTCCGATTACATCACGTTTGTATGGGTGTTGAGTGTACATATTGTGATTACAAATATTATAAACTTTTGTCCAAGGTTGATCTTTTCTCATTCTGATTTCTTCGATAACAACGTGACGTTCACGTTTGTCTGTAACAGAAGTATCATTTAAGTCAAATGGAGCACCGATTTCTTCATACGGCAAAACAGGATCAAGCATCATATCTGCGTGTAATTCAATTGCTAAATTCAAATCACAACATTCTTTGCCTTTTGGAAGAGTTACGTAGTAAAAAGTATAATCTTTCCAAGTTGCAGCGTTCACGATAGCGCCTTTTGCTTCTAATGTTCTATCAAAATATCCTGCTTCGTGTTTATTAGTACCTTTAAACATTAGGTGTTCTAAAAAGTGAGAGATACCGTTGTTTTTATCAGTTTCGTTTATTGAACCTGTTTTTACCCAAGTGCTAACGTTTACTAAGTCACCTTCTTTATGTGCAAGTACAATTGTGTGTCCGTTGTCACGTTTATATACTTCAACATCTTGAGTTAGGTACATATATTTGATTAATTCTTTTTCCATATCATCTCTCCACTTTCTAACTCTAATATTATAGCTCAAAAATCTTTTTTTAGGTTATAATACTTTTATGGATGCAGTTACTCGTTTAAAAAATAAAGTAGTCGTTTCGGTTCAAGCTATGCCTAATGAGCCTTTGTATGCAGAAAATTGCATGGTTGCTATGATGAAATCTGTAGTTAAGGGGTCTGCAGGAGGGCTTCGAGTTGCAGGAATTCGTGATGTTAAAAATGCGAAAGCTATTACGGATATTCCTGTTATAGGTATTACTAAACCTGAAGTTATTCCTCAAAATTTCAAGGAAATAGTTTATATTACTCCGACATTAAATGATGTTATTTCTCTTATAAACGCAGGTGCAGATATAATTGCGTTAGATGGTACTCAGCGTCCTAGACCTGACAATACATCTTTGGCAGAGTTGATAAAATATATTCATATTAATAAAAAACTAGCAATGGCGGATATTTCAACACTAGAGGAAGGTATTGAGGCAGCAAATGCAGGTGCTGATGTTTTATCAACTACATTGGCAGGTTATACATTAGAATCAAAAAATTCTCCAAAAGGTCCGGATTTCCCTTTATTAGAAGCCTTGATAAAAGAAGTAAAAGTTCCTGTTATTTTAGAAGGCAGAATTTGGACACCTGAAGAAGTCGATAAGGCTTTTTCTATGGGGGCGCATTCTGTTGTTATAGGTTCGGCAATTACTCGACCACAGTTGATTACAAAAAGATTTGTTCAAAGAGGTTAAGATGAAAAAAGCACTCGCTATTGATGTAGGCGGAACAAAAATATATAGCACTGTAATTAATGAAAATGGTGAAATAATCGGTGATATTGAAAAACATTCAACACCAAAAGTTTATTCTGAAATTATTTCTACGTTCAAAAATATTATTTCAAAACACGAAAATGAAATTGATATTGTTGCGTTTTCAACTTGTGGAGCTGTAAATAACCAAAATACAGGGATTTTAGGCTCTACAGGAAATATCGCAAAAGAGTATCCAACGACAGATTTTCAATCCTTAAGTTCTAAACCTGTGTTTGTGGAAAATGACGCAAATTGTGCTGCTTGGGCTGAATATGAAATAGGCTCTGCAAAAGGTTGCTTAAATTCTGTTATGTTGACATTAGGAACAGGTGTCGGTGGTGGCATTATTGTGAATGGGCAGCTTTTAAAAGGTAAAAATGGCGCAGCTGGTGAAATGCATTTCAAACTTAGAACTGATAAGCGTAGAAAATGTACTTGTGGGGCTTGGGATTGTTTTGAAATTTATTGTTCTGGTACAGGGTTGAAATTAACAGGTGAAGAAGTTTCAGGTAATTCAAATATTACAACATATGATATTATAGCTGGCTATAAATCTGGTGATGAAATTATGACCAAAATTTTTGACATTTGGCAAGATGATATTTTAGCTGGTTGTATTGGACTTGCAAATATTTTTGATCCTGATTGTATTGTATTGTCTGGATCAATGGCTGAATTTGTTGATATTGAATATTTAACAAAAGAAACTAATCGTGAAATTGTTACTACTCCAACAAAAGTTGTTAAGGCATCTGCTGGTAATTATTCTGGCATGATTGGTGCAGCATTGCTGGCTTTTAGAAAGGGATTTTAGATGGGAAAAGCAAAAAAGAGAAGCCTACATTTGGGTATTAATGACCGTTTTTCTAATTTGTCCAGAACCGAGGCTATAAAAACTGTTGTTGAAATGCTAAAAAATGGCGACAGAGATGTTTATGGTTTAATTACACTTTTTGGGCTTTCAGCAGAAGAACTTCTTGAAGCTGGTGGTAGTTATGAAGCAGTAAAAGGTCTGGATAGTATATTGTTATGATAAATAAAATTTGGTTTTGGTTACAAAATTCGAGAATTTTTTCTTTACCAATGACATTGTTGTCTTGGCTTGTTATTTTTGTTTATTCGTTGAAATTTGGTGGAAACATTGTAAATGGATGTTTGGCCTTAATTGGAATTGCCTGTGGACAGTTGGCAACGAATTTGTTTGATGATTATGTTGATTATAAAAAACTGGCAGATAATGTACAAAAATGTAAATGTGCGTATATTAAAGAAGGTAAAGCGACTTTAGAAGATGTTTTGAAAGTTGTAATACTTTATTGTGCTATTGCTTTTGTTATTGGATTTGTTTTGTTTTTACGAACAGGATTTCCTGTTGTGGGTTTAGCATTAATTGGCGGAATAGTTGTTTTAATGTATTCAAGATTATCACAAATTGGGCTTAGTGAAGTTGCCGTTGGTATAACGTTTGGTCCATTATTATTTGAAGGTGTATATTACGTTATGACGCAAAAGTTTTCATTTGAGGTGTTATTTTTATCACTTGCCGTTGTGATGTTTACTATTGGGTTGATGTATGTACATACGGTATTGGATTTTGAAGGAGATATGTGTTCTCATAAAAAAACACTTGTGTGTCGGATAGGTAACAAAGATGTTGCAATTAATGGTGTTTGGGTCGTGTATGGTTTAGGTTATTTATTTACTTTAATATTTGTATTTTTAACACAAAACTTTTACTGTTTGGCAACATTTGTTCTTGTGCCGCTTATTTATGTGATGCATAAATCTTTGAAATCTTTCGTTAGTGGGGGCGAGGTTAAAGATTTTTATTTTAGATTATTAAAAGCCAGAAATTTAATGGTATATTTTTCTTTGATAATTACAGTTTGCTTAGTATTAAAAATTTAACATTATTCATATATTTAACTGAGTAAAAATAGTGTATGCTTGTGTTATGATATCTTTAAGGAGATTACATGGCAACAGCAAATCAATTTATTAAACCTTTAACAACAAAAATCAATGAAAATGGGAATTTGGAAATCGGCGGTTGTGACCTGGTAAATTTGGCAGATAAATACGCAACGCCTCTCTACGTTATAGACGAATTTACATTACGTTCGATATGTAAGGATTATAAAAGTGCGTTTGCAAAATATCCAAAATCTCAAATGATGTATGCTTCAAAGGCTCTTTGCTCTTTAGCGACAACTGCAATTATTGCGCAAGAAGGTTTTGGATTTGATGTTGTATCTGGTGGTGAGATTTACACAGTTCATAAAGCTGGTGCGGATATGTCTAAAGTCTTGTTCAATGGGCATAACAAGTCTTATGACGAGCTTTGTATGGCACTTGACGTTAATGTCGGAAGAATATCTGTAGATAACTTTTTTGAGCTATCTTTGCTTGATGAAATTGCAAAGAGTAAAAATAAAAATGTTAATATTCTGCTTAGAATTACTCCTGGTATAGAATGTCATACTCACGAATATATTCAAACAGGGCATTTGGATTGTAAATTTGGATTTGATTTGACTCAAATTGATGAAGTTATTGATTTGTTGTTGACAGAATATACTAACCTACATCTTGTGGGTTTGCACGCTCACGTTGGCTCACAGATATTTGAATCATCTATTTATGCAGATGAAATTGAAATATTAATTAAAGAAATTTCTCGTGTTGATGAAAAATTTGGTTTAAAATTGTCAGAAATTAATATTGGTGGCGGTTTAGGAGTAAAATATGTGGATACAGATTGCCCACCTTCGGTTGTTGAAATTGCAGAAGTAATTATTCAAAAACTCTATGAAACAACTGAAAAATATGGTGTTGAATTGCCAACATTAATTCTAGAGCCTGGGCGTAGTATTATTTCAACTTCAGGTGTAACTCTTTATACTATTGGAAGTTCAAAACAGGTTCCTAGGGCTACAAAATATGTTTCTGTTGATGGTGGTATGGCTGATAATTTACGCCCTGCTATGTATCAAGCTGAATATTGTGCTCAGATTGCTAATAAACCAGAAATAGATGATACTTTACAAAAGGTAACAATTGCAGGTAAATTTTGTGAATCTGGCGATATTTTAATTAAAAATATTGAATTGCCAAATCCTGAAGAAGGCGATATATTGTGCGTTTACAACACAGGTGCATATAATTATTCAATGGCTTCAAATTATAATAAAGCCCCAAGACCAGCTATGGTACTTGTAAATAATTCACAATCTGATATTATAGTTAATAGAGAGACATATGAAGATTTAATATCTCATGAAACAATTCCGAATGGGTTAAAAGAACAATGATAGATGCAGTTTTAAAATATTTTCATAGTTTAACAGCGGTAATGGATTTGTCTTTTAGTTGGACAAATATGTTTGAAATTTTTATAATTGCTCTTATTTTGTTTGTATTTTATAAAAAATTTATTAAAAATACTCAATCTGAAAAGTTTGTAAAAGGTGCATTTTTCTTAGTTTTTGTCTGGATTATGAGTGAAATTTTAATCCGCCTAGATTTAAAAATATTAGGTGTGTTTTTTAAATCAACAGTTGCATTGGTATCTTTAAGTTTAATCGTAATATTCCAACCTGAATTAAGACGCTTTTTGGGCTTTTTAGGCGAAGTTGATTTTGTAAAACAATTGTTTGGAAATTCTGCTAAAAATAAACAAGATAAACGTATTGATGTTGTTAAAGAAATTATTGAATCTGTTAAATATTTTTCCAAATCTCATACAGGAGCATTGATAGTATTTCAAAATGATTTGAGTAATACGTATTATGATGTTGGAACAACTTTAAATGCGGATGTTTCAACAGAATTGTTATTGACAATTTTCCACACAAATACACCTTTGCATGATGGTGCAGTTGTTATTAGTGGAGAAAAAATTATATCAGCAGGTGTTTTATTACCGTTGACTGAGGATCCAAAATTAAGTTGGAAGTATGGTACTCGTCACAGAGCTGCAATTGGTATGTCTGAAGTTAGTGATGCTGCTTGTTTGGTTGTTTCAGAAGAAACAGGTGATGTTTCTATTACTGTTGATGGTTCATTGAAAAAATATGAAGATCTAGTTTCTTTAAAAACAGATTTGGAAAGTATTTTGGGCATTAAACAAGTTGAAGAAGAAAAGAAAACTGGCTTTAATTTTAATAATTTTATAAGTATAAAGAAGAAGTAATTATGCAATCAAAACCGATTTCCTTAAAAGCAAAATGTATGATGATATTGAAAAAAATGTTTTTTCTTACTATAGGTGCTTTTATTGCAGCTGCCGCAATTGAAGGGTTTTTAGCTCCAAACAATATTATTGATGGTGGGGTTATTGGTATCTCAATGATTGCAAGCTATTTGACTAAGATTAATTTGGGTTTGCTTGTTGTGCTAATTAATTTTCCTTTTATTTGTTTGGCGTTTACCAAAATGGGTAAAAAATTTGTGTTACAAACGTTTTATGCAGTTATTGTTTTTTCTTTAGCATTGAACGTTTTTCACGAGCATGTTGCGACCTCAGATTTGTTGTTGGCAACGGTTTTTGGTGGCATAATTCTTGGTACTGGTGTTGGTATAATTCTTAAAAATGATGGCTCATTAGACGGTACGGAAATTTTGTCACTTGTTTTGTCGAAGAAGTGGGGACTTTCTGTAGGTGAATTCATAATGGGCTTGAATATATTTATTTATTGTGGTGCAGGTCTTGTTTTTGGTTGGGGCAAGGCAATGTATTCTATGTTAACTTATTTTATTGCTTATAAAGTAATTGATATAGTTATGGAAGGCTTGAATAGTTCAAAATCTGTACGTATTATTAGTGATAAATCTTATGAAATTGGTCAAACTCTAATTGAAAGATTGGATATAGGTATTACTTATATTTATGGACAAGGCGGATATTCAAGAGTTGATAAAACGATTATTTATTGTATTATTTCTCGTTTAGAAATGTCAAAAATGAAAGAAATTATTAGAGAAATTGATCCTAATGCTTTTATTTCCGTTGTTGATGTTCACGAGGCTTATGGTGCAAGATTAAAAAAACGTGCAGAAAAGATATAACAATATCTTTACATATGGACAAGTTAAAAAAAATATTATATACTTATCTTATTGAGAGAGGTTTTTATGGCGAAAAATATTGATACAGTACCTATAGAAGTTAGTATTTTAACAGTTGATCACGATATCAAAGGTGTAGTTCACGTTTCAAAATATACGAATACAAATCGTGAGTTAACTGATTTGTTAAACGATAGAGAAAGACGATTTTTGGCAGTTACTAATGCGGAAATTTATCCTAGAAATGCGAACCAATCTCCTCGTCGTTATAATTTCTTAGAAATTCATATGGATTATGTGTTGATGGTTCACCCTTCAACGCAAGCAGTATTTAAAGATTCTGGAAAAACTCAGGAAGACATTGCTCGCTTTAGAGATTTACGTTTGAAATTAAATCAAACAAAACCATTTTAATAATAAAAAGCCGTAACGTTAGTTACGGCTTTTTATTTATTATTTATGCTACATTGTTGTATTTTTTGTATCTTTCTAGAAGATTTGTTTCTTCTAAATTGTCTATTTTTGTTGAAGCAGTTTCTTGTTTTTGTTCTTCTTGAGTTGGTTGTTGTTCTGTTGGTTTTGCACCACCTTTTTTAGCATCTGCTATATCCCATTTAGCTTTAAGTTTACTAGCCAGAGGTGTTGCAATTAATGGAACTATGACACGTTTACCAATGATAGTTGCCGCTGCAAGTTCAGATACAAATGAGAAAATGTTCAACGCATTATTTTCATATTTATTTAATTTTTTATAGATGTCATGTTTTCTATCAGGAACCTTTCCAGCTTTTTTCTGTAACATTCTCCATTGTGTTGCGATTGTTTTCTTAGCATTTTTACTGAATGAGCTACTGAACCAAGAGTTGAATAATTTTTTATTAATAGCTCTCATTCCAAAGAACATACCAATTTGCGCTGCAATCATTAATACACCGTTAGTTAAGTCCAATGCTGCTACAAACTTACGTTTATCATCAGGAATTTTTTTGTTGTTTAAACTTTGGGTAACATACATTGCACAACCAACACCGTCTTTAACTGCAACTGATGTGATTGCTGCAATTGCAATTGCTTTTGCCGGATTTTTTCTGTAAGCGTTTACAACGCGTTGCATAGGTTTAATTTTTGATAATCCACCAATTAGACTCATTATTTGTTACCTCCTTCCTTTTTAACTCCCGCGAGTTTAGGGAAGAATAACTCCATAAATCTTGGATATACCCAGTTTAGAGCTGTACAAGTAATAGGTAATGTGATGAATACACCTGTCAATACTTTTGCAACTTGACTGAAGCCTTTATATCCACCTTCTATAAATTTCTTATAGCCTTTTGCCATATCTTTGTAGATTTTTTCGGATATTTTTCCTGCATTCTTTTGCATTGTTTCAGTATCGTGGAAAATGCCGTGTAATTGTTTATTAGCACCTTCATCATATGTACAGATTTGTTTTAGTTTTTCTAATGTTTGTTTGATAACATTTCCGTCAGAATTTGCAACATCTTTAATCTTAGCTCCTTCCAATTGGCTAACAAGATCTTCTACAAGTTGGTTATCACTTTGCATTTTTGCAAGATATTTTTCAGGAGTGAAACCACCTTCACCACAAGCATCTTTAATTCTTTCGATACGTTCTAATGTTCTTGCACATCTGCTTTCCATTAATTCTGGTTTATGAACAAGAATTTCTTTAAAAATTACTTTTACGTTTTCCGGAGCATCTTTCATCTCTGCTTTTAAGTAGTCTTCAAGATTATTTTCAGGTAAATTACTAAATACAGATTTTAAATAATCTTCATTTTCCATTAGAAGTGTTGCTCTATTTTTGTAGAAATCAAGACCTTCTGGATTGATAATGTGTGATCTTACATCATCAATATATTCGTCAATGTTAGTATTTGCAATTTCTGCAATGTGTTGATTTGGTAATTTTCTTCCGTGAACATCAATTTCACCAGTAGCTTTAATTTGTTCAGCAACACTGTTGATTTGTTCTTCACTTCGAGCTGAAACTCTTCTTGCTAATTCTTCTTTGAATTCTTTCTTACTAGCATATGTTGTGCCTTCAGCTTTCATTTCTTCTTCAATAACTGTTTCTAGATATGATTTTTTATTAATTAAACTTTGATCAAGATCAATTGCAACATTTTTAGATTTTGTTGGATCATTGAATTGTCTGTCTAAGAATTTATCGATTGGTTTTAGAGCCCAAACTTGGAATAAAATTGCTAAACCAGCTGAAATTGGTTGTCGCATTGCAGTATAAAGTTTGTTATTTCTAACTTCTTCTTTCTTTTCTTTTGTTGCATCTTTTGGAGGTTTAACAAAAGGGTTGAAACCAATAAATAATGGTGCTACTAAACCTGTTCCAAATGCTGTAATAATAATTGTTCCTAATTCGCCTCTCAGCCATTCAAACTTGTTTAAAAAGTTAATTGCTTTTTTTGCAGGTATTAAATCTATCAGATCTTTTCCCACAGAGGCTGCTCCACCAGTAAAATTTGGATTTGTCTGCTTTTTCAGCTGACGTTGTGGAGTCAAATAATTTTGTTGAATTCTTCCTACTTCCATGACTATTTCCTACAAAAACCTTCCTACATACATGAAGTGTCGGCAAAATAAAAATTGCCAATTTTTGACCAATTGTTAAGTTTTGTTAACAATATTAGTCGGCTACTTATCCATTAGTTAATAATTTAAAAGCAGAAACCAAACTATTCCCTAACTCTCCCATATGGGATACATGTCTATTATACATCTTCAAGATATCTGTCAAGATATGTAACACTTGAAAAAAAAACGTGAAGGATTAAAATAGTAAACATATAAAAAAGGAAATGTTTTAATATGAATAAAAATGAAATAATTACAAACCTTAAGACCTTTTTAACGTCGGTTAATACGGTTAAAATTGCAGCTCTTTTAATTTTTACTTTTGTAATGACAGGAATAATATCTTCACAGAATTATTTTTTCCAAAATAT
Source organism: Cyanobacteria bacterium SIG32 (assembly GCA_015152455.1). Taxonomy (GTDB): domain Bacteria; phylum Cyanobacteriota; class Vampirovibrionia; order Gastranaerophilales; family Gastranaerophilaceae; genus SIG32. The sequence continues at coordinate 4,436 of SUTY01000024.1, read as the reverse complement.
TATTGAAAATGGAATAAGTAAGCGTGATATTGTTGCTCAAAAAACATTAACAGTTGTAGATGTTAAACGAACAGAACAACATAGAAAAGAAGTTGCGTCAAGAATTGATCCTGTATTAACTGCGGCAGAAGATGAGTTTATCAAGACAAACCTTTTGACTTTAGAAAATTCAATTACGCAAATACGTAAAAAAGATGCAACTGATGCCACCAAACTTGAGGAGATAGGGGTTTTGTTGGATTTTTCAGGAAATAGTAATAAAGATTTTGTTATAAATTTCCTATTAAAAGTTGATGATGAAAGCATTCAAGAGGCTTTTGACAAAGCTAACCTTACTTTGGATAAGATTTTAAGAGTTGGTATAACTGAAAATGATTTTGAAAAAAATAATGTAGATGTTTTGATTGCCAACAATATGGTTTCAAACGTTTCAAAACGTCAAATTTCAGTTATTACAACACTCTTGGAACAGATTATTGTACCTAATCTTGTTGTTGATGAATTTGCAACGGAAGTAGCTCGTAAGAATGTTATGAATTCGGTTAAACCTTATGAAATTACATTCCAAAAGGGTGAAAAAATCCTTTTTGAGGGTGAACCTGTAACACGTTTAAAACGAGATGCTTTAAGACAAGCTGGATATAACGTATATAAGTTAAATTTGCAGGGGTTAACTGCTATTTATATATTAGTATTTTTAGCAACATTAATGTTTTTAGGTTATATGAAATTTTTTGAAAAGAAATTTTTAGAACCAAGTTACTTAACTATTTCTGCGGTACTTTCAATTATTATGGCTATTTTTGCAGCGGTAATGCCTACAGGCTTTTCACCTTATATTTTACCGTTACCAGCATACATGATAATTTTATCTATTTTCTTAAGTCCACGTGTCGCATTTGTTGCAACATCAATTATTAGTGCCGTATTGGCAATTGGAGCTCAATACGATTTGCAATGGTTAATAACTTTTATATTATTGGGAATGGTAACAATGATTACAATTTCCAACATACGTTTTTCAAGACGTTTTGATTTAATCAGAACAGGTTTTTACATCTCATTAGCAGGTTTGGTTATTGTATTAAGTATCTACTTAATCGAAAAATGTTTGATCGACGTTGAAAATGTTTTGATTTTGCAAAATTGTGTTTTAATTTTCATAAACGGTATATTGAGTTCAATTATAGCGTTAGGCTTGTTCCCAGTATTTGAAAGTTGGTTTAAAATTATAACACCGTACGGCTTAGCAGAATTGGCTGACCATAATCAACCTTTGTTAAAACGTTTGCAGTTTGAGGCTCCTGGAACTTATCACCATAGTTTGATGGTTTCAAACTTGTGCGAAGCTGCAGCTGAAGCTATTGGAGCAAACCCTATTTTGGCAAGAGTTGGCGCATTTTATCATGATATTGGAAAACTTAAACGACCACTATTCTTTGTAGAAAACCAATCTTATTTTGGAATAGAAAACCCACATACAAAATTAAATCCGAGATTAAGTAAAATGGTTATTACTGCTCACCCAAAAGATGGTGTAGAATTGGCAAAAGAATACGGTTTACCACCGATTATTCACAACTTTATTTTACAACACCATGGTGAAGGTTTAGCAAGTTATTTCTATAATCAAGCTATTCAAGAAGAAGGTATTGAAAACGTAAAAGAAGAACAGTTCAGATATACAGGTCCAAAACCTAATATGAAAGAAACTGCAATTCTAATGATTGCAGATGCCGTTGAATCTGCGGTTCGATCTTTAAAAACACCGACTCCTGAAGAAATTGAGAATATAATTGATAAAATTATTGTTGAACGATTGAATGATACTCAGCTTGCGGATAGTCCTTTGACATTGCATGATTTGAAAGTTATTGCAGCTACATTTAGTCGTATTTTAAGAGGCATGCAACATAATAGAATTAAATATCAAGAATCTTTAGATGAAGAATTTGAAAAAAATAAAGTTGTAATGCCAAGCAAATTATTAGACGAAGATTTGGAAAATAAAATTAAGCAGTTGGAACAACGTGGTGAAGAAAACAAAGATTAATATTTTTAGTGAAAATATTTTTGATGCAAAAGAAATAAATGAGAAAAAATTTATTGATATTGCAAAAAAAGTGTTAAAATTTTATATGGAAAAAATCTATGACACTTCTTGTTTTGCGGGGCAGGAATTCAATACGATTTCCTTTGACTTTTTGTATTGTGATAGTGTAAAGACTCACGAAATAAACAAAGAATACCGAAACAAAGATTATCCTGCTGATATAATTACGTTTGCGATTTTTGCTGATAGTGAAGAAAAATTTATTTTTGATGGTGAAATTAATCTTGGTGAGGTAATAATTGCGTTAGATAAAGTACAAGAAGAAGCGGATAAAAAGGGAACAACATTTGATTATGAGCTTTCGTTTTTGATCAGTCATGGGATTATGCATTTGTTAGGATTTGACCATCAAACAGAAGAGGATTATAATTTTGTTGTGGGAATGCAAAATAAAGCATTAGAAAGTATAGGTGTATGAGTAAATTTAAGTCACAGGGGTTTTGGGGAACGTTTTTGAACGCGCAAAAGGGATTGAGATTAGTTTTAAAGAGTGAAGTTAATATCAGAATACATTTTTGTGCTGCGCTTTTAATATTGATTTTTGCAGTATGTTTGAACTTTTCAATAACTAAAATCTGTATTTTGCTTTTAACTATATCTGGGGTGATTTGTGCAGAAATGGTAAATTCAGCGTTGGAATTTTCATTAGATGCAATGTATAAGAACAAATATTCAAAATTGGTTGGTATGGCAAAAGACATAGCAGCTGGTGCGGTTATGTTTACGACATTTATAGCGGTTGTGATTGGTTTTTTACTTTTTCTTCCGCCTATAATTGATTTATTTAGATGATTATTCTTGCCAAAAGTTGAAAAAAATGGTATGATGAAGAAGTGATCAAGGTTTTAGTGACCAAGTGATCAAGTAATATATTTTAAGGTTGGAAGATCCAACAGAATAGGAGATCGTAGTATGTTAAAAAGTGAAGCTATGACTGGCTTTAAGACCTTAGGGGGGGGGTAGAAACGCTCTCCTAGCAAGGCTTTCGGCGATTTGTTCAAAATCGTACCGTCATCCTGAACTTGTTTCAGGATCTGTTACAAAACCAATTAATAGATTCCGAAATAAATTCGGAATGACACCAAATGGTGCTTTTACTTTGGCAGAGGTTCTAATCACCCTAGCAATTATTGGCGTAGTTGCAGCAATGACAATCCCAACTCTTGTTGCAAATTACCAAGAAAAATCTTGGGGTACTGCAGCTACTGTTTTTGAAAGAAAATTAACAGAAGCTATGAGAGTTATGAATGCTAATGCAACCTTAGCAGGACACTCTACTACAGAAAATTTTGTTGAAGAACTTTCTAAACATTTAAAAATTACAAAAACTTGTGCTAATGATAAATTACAAGATTGTTTTAGTAGTGAAGTAACTTATGGTAATGAAGTTGTTGACATGACAAAAGTTAAAAAAGCTAAACACTTTGGACAAGATGAATGGGGTACAGAAATTATTGGTACACAATTTGCTAATGGTACTACTGCTCTAATTGCATATAACCCAAAATGTTCACAAGATCCTTATTCAAATACAATTACTGGTGGTGATTGTTTAGCTATTCTATATGATACTACAGGATACAAAACACCTAACACATCTGGTAAAGACCTACGAGCTAATGGAAACGTGACAAAAGTTGCTGGTGCTACTTGTGCGTTTGAAATAGACGGTACATGTTTTGGTATGCCATTCCAAGCTAATTCAGCTCACACTTGGAATGCATGTGACTCAAGCACATACAAATCAACAGATGCAGAAGACCTCGCATACATGCAAAAATATGGACTTGACTACTGTTACCCAGGTGACGACTACTTTGCAAAAGCAGCTGAAACATGTGGTGGCACATCTAAAATGGCACAGATGTCAGATTTAGCTACAATAGCAAATTATTTATATGACACCGACATAGTTGGAGAAGAAACCCTCAACGGCTCAGACTATGATGGTAATACTATCGCATTCAACCCAACTAAAGGCTCTTCTCTAGGATTTCCTAGCCCTACGTTATGGGTGTGGGCAGGCGAGGAGTTTTCTTCCCTTAAGTACGGCGCATACGGCCGCTACTTCATCTCCGACTATACGATATGGAGCTACAGCTACCGCAACTCCAGCTATGGGTGGGCGGTTTGCTTAGGTGATTAAGCCCAAAATGGTAAACCATTTTGCGTTGAATGGTTTGATATCATAATAAAATCGGAGTTTATCTTTAAACTCCGATTTTTATGTAACGATATAAAGTAATCGTCAGATCTTATAATATTTCCGCAACTTTTTCAAAAATTTCATCTACTGTTATTTCACACATACATGGTGAATAAA
>SUTY01000023.1 GCA_015152455.1 Cyanobacteria bacterium SIG32 | reverse complement strand
ATTATGTAACGAACTTAACGTCCTATAGTCTTAAAGACTTAACGACTTACCAAATAAGGAGAGAGTATGAAAAAGCAAACCACATATAGCTTTAAGACCCTAGGGGGGGGGTAGAAACGCTCTCGTAGCCTGGGTTTTGGCGGTTTGCACAAAATCATACCGCCATCCTGAACAACAGTATTGTCATCCTGAATTTATTTCAGGATCTATTAATATAAAATTAGAAAGGTTGTTAACAAGAATTAGATCTTGTACAACCTTGTTTTGTTATATAGAAAATTTAAGTCCTCCCAATTCTAAATATTCCCTCCCTAGACAGGGAGGGTTAGGGTGGGTGGACAATAGATTAACTTCTTGATCACTTGATCACTGATATCTTGGTCACATCAAAATAACCACCCACCCCCAGCCCCTCCCTAGCGAGGGAGGGGAGTATAGCTCAGTAATTTAAAAAATAGTAGTACATATAAAAAAAAATGAAAGGAAAAAAGTTATGAAAAAAACTGTAAAGAACTTGATCACTTGGTCACCTAGTCACTTGATCACTTCACAAAAATCCGCTTTTACTTTGGCTGAGGTTTTAATCACCCTAGCAATTATCGGTGTTGTTGCTGCAATGACAATACCAACATTGATTAGCAATTACAAAGAAAAAGTTACCGTTACTAAAATTAAAAATTTTTATAGTTATTTTTCTAATGCCTATCAATTGGCTAAAGTTGACCATGGTCCCATCTCTCAATGGGGTGTGAAGAATATAGAATATCAATATGATGAAGACGGAAAAAATATAGGTTTGAGTCAAGAAGATATGGACTCTCGTGAAAATATAATAAAAAACATGCAACCTTATTTAAAAACCGTTAAATACCTACCTTTTAAGTCTAAATCTAATGCTCAAGATCAAGGTTGGTTCTTTAAGGATGGTTTAGCAATGGTTTGGTTATGGTATAGTAAAGAGGCTGATTTTTATATAGCAACAGATGGATTACCAATGCGACATGACAATATGACAACTTATAAAGAAAATCAAAACCTTTACAAATTTTTGATAGATGACAATAAAGTTTATCCTGCAGGTTATAATAACGAAGAATTTAAAGAATATTGTCTTACAGGAGTTGATCCTACATACTGTACAGGCTGGATAATCCGCTTTGGAAACATGGAATACAAACGTTGTAATGACTTAGATATGGTTACTAAAAATAAATGTGATTGATACAAGGAGGGGATAAGTACCCTCCTTATTTATTATTTATACCATAACCAAACATTGCAAAATCGTATTTTACAGGGTCATTGAAATCAAATTTTTTCAAATTTTCAGTCAATTCCAATACTGCTTTAAAATCATTTGATGTACGATTTAGCAATCCCACTTCACGAGAAATTCTTGCAACATGCACATCTAATGGTATCAACAAATCAGATGTCGGCATAAAATTCCAAATGCCAAAATCCACAGGACCTTTTCTAACCATCCACCTCAAATACATACACATACGCTTCATTGCCCCACCATTTCGAGGATTCGGAATCATAAATTTAAACCCTTGCGTTTCTGTCTTGACTCTGGAATAAAAATAATCACAAACTGGGATAAACATATTTTCACTATTTTCATAACCGTATTTGAAAAGTTCTTCTAAACCACCATTTTTTGTATATAGCTCTTTTAAAATAGAAAAAATTAACGCAAAATCCTCACTTTTTCCAAAACGATAATTAAAATCGCCCAAAACTTTTGACTCAAAATTCAAGATGAAATTGTGTGGTTCATTTTGTGCAATTTCAAATAATTGATCAAGTTTTTTAGTAAAAATATCACGTCTGCCATAAGCAACCAAAGACGAAATAAACCCTGCGATTTCTATATCTTTTTTATCCTTAAAACGGCTTGGAAATCTCACAGGATCATCTTTGATAAAATCTTCCGTTTCATATTGCTGAACAAGTTTGTCGAGTTCTGTTTTAGTTATCATCTTAATCCCTCAAAACACTCGCTCAAAACTTTATCGCATTCTTCTTCCATAATTCCACCATATACATTCAGTTTAGAATTGGCAAGTTTCCTCAAATCAATTTTAGAACCCAACGCACCATAATTCAAATCATAAGATCCGAAATAAACATTTTTTATTCTTGAATTTACTATTGCCCAGGCACACATAGGACAAGGTTCAAGAGTTACATACAAATCACAATTATCTAATCTCCAGTTACCAAGTTTTTGTTCGGCATCACGAATTGCTAAAATTTCAGCATGCGAAGTTACATCATTATTCTGCTCTTTTTGGTTGTGAGCCTCTGCAATAATTTCACCGTCTTTAACAAGGACGGCACCAACCGCAACTTCTCCTGTGGCAAGTTTTGCAAGCTCGATAGCCCTAGACATAAACATCTTCTACACCTGCTAAATCAATTGTAACTTCTGCACAAAATCCACAACCATCTGTTGATGATAACTCTATTTTACCGTTCATTGCTTCTACCAAACCTTTAACAATAAACAATCCCAATCCTGTGCCACGAGTAGTGCGAGTTGTATTGTCATCTAGCCTTATAAACTTGCCAAATAATCTTTGTAACTTATCTTTTGGAATTACATCACAATCGTTTTTGACATAGATTTTAGCTTGATTATCCACAACACTTGTTTCAATTCTTATTATTGAATCTTCATATGAATACTTAACTGCGTTTTCCAATAAGTTAACAAAAACCTGCTCTAATCTGCCCTTATCAGCATATACAAGTGGGAAGTTATCCTGTATTTTTATAAGAATTTCTCTACCATCTTTTTTCCGTAAAAGCATCTCGGAACGTTCAAGAACTTCTGCCAAATTAACAGGTTCATTAACTGTTTGTATTCGCATTCTTTCAATATCAGGAATGGTCAATAAATCCTCGATAAGTCTTTGTAATCTTTCGGACTGCTCTTTGATAATTCTCAAAGATTTTTGTTTTGTTTCTTCATCAATCTGAATATCATGACGCATTAAACGTGAAGTATAACCTTGAATACTTGTCAAAGGTGTTCTTAATTCATGGCTTACTGTGTCAATTAAATTCGATCTAAATTCGTTCAACTCTTTCAACTCAACGTTATTTTTCTGTAATTGCAAATAGGATTTATGGATAGCATTTGCCATTTTATTAAATTCAAAAGCCAAGAAAACAATTTCATAAGGAGTAAACGCCGTTGTCAAAAGTCTGATTTGACGATTATAATTACCTTTTGAAACCGCAATAATCCCTTTAAACAATTGCCTGATGTTAATATATAAATAATAAGTATAAAGCGCAGTTACAAAAATAATCGTCGCAGTTGCCGCTAAAAATGCTAAAATGATTTTTAATCTGTTATCATTAATAGCTCGTTTTGTAATCCCTTCTGTCGTATTTACAATAATCGTAATTTTAGGATCTTGCTTTGTTACATAAACAATCGGCTGGTTTTTAACATCTCCAAATATTACCGGTTCATCAAAACGTCTGTATTTGGGCAACAAATCCATTGTATGTTGAAACACTTCTTCTGTATAATTATGCGCCGCCAAGAGTTTACCGCCTTCGGCAAGAACGTAAATTTGTCTATTGTCTTTGCCTAGAGATCTAAATAACCCAGATTGGATATTATCAATATTATAAATTACAACTAAATAATCACCATTTTTCAATTTTGTATAAATAGTTGCTTTCTTCTGTTCACGAGTTTCTTTTATTAACCTTTCTAAATCAGCCTGATATTTCACAATTGCGATATCTTCGCAACCACCAAATTTTTCTTCCATTTCTTTCATAAAATTTTCTTTTTGTGAAACAGAAGGCATAAACTCTAACGTATAAGCCATTTGGTTAAGCGTCATGTTATTTTGTTGAATAAAAAAGTCAATTTCATCAGAAACCATATTCGCAATCAAAATAGCCGTTTCTCGAAGTTGAGAACGAACAGACTGTTGGTTGATATTGTTAATAATAAACCCACTTATACTCATTGGAATAAGAACCGCAAAGAATATAACTATTGCAATTTGTTCTACAATTTTTAAACGTTTAAATTTAAACAGTTTCAACTTACACCTCAGCGAACGGAGTCAATTTGTATCCGACATTAGTAACTGTATGCAAATATTTTGGATTTTTCGTATCAGGTTCAATTTTGTTTCTCAAACCGCCAACGTGAACCCTAAGCATTCTGACATCTTCATTACTGTCATAACCCCAAACTTCATCTAAGAGAGTTGCCAGAGTAACAGGTTTGTTAAAATGTTGCATTAAACAATACAAAATCTCAAACTCAGTCGGAGTTAGCTTAACTTTTTTATTAACAATAACCGCTTCTAAAGTTTCAGGAGAAATTGTTATATCACCAGCATTTAAAATTTCATTAGAAAGAGAATTCTTTTCAGCTTCAACGTTATTTCTTCTCAAAAGAACTCTTATACGCAATAGAACTTCCTGAATATCAAACGGTTTTACTAAATAATCATCAGCACCGCAGTCAAAACCTTCTGTCTTGTCATCAATTGTGCCTTTTGCCGTCAACATCAAAATCGGAATAGCAAGTTTTGCCTGACGAATATTTTTACATACATCAAAACCATTCATTTTAGGCATCATAACATCTAACAAAATCAAGTCATAAGTGTTATTCAGAGCTTTATTCAGCCCCTCCATACCATCACGAGCTGTATCAACAAAATATCCACTTTGACTGACGTCAAACTCTAGAAGTTCTCTGATTTCATCATCATCATCAACTATTAAAATTCTTTTTTCTGCCATAAAAACTCCACTTTTAGCTACATTTTACTAGAATAAAACAGATTTATCAATAAAATTTGAAAAATTTTTACACCAAACAGAGGATTAAATTAACATCCTCGCACGTTAAAATGAAAGTGGGTATAGTGTGAGGGTAAGGTATGAGAGAGTTTATAGAAGAAACCGAAGATTTTTATCCACAGACTAATGGGGAAATTTCTGAATCAATTACGCAAAATTGGACAGAACAGGCACTTGAATGTTACAGTATCAAGTGTGATTGCAAAAAATGTTCTCTTGCAAAAGGGAATTACTCATTTGTTTGCCAAATGCCAAAAGTAATTGACGCATTAATAAATTTGAACGGCAAACCCCAAACGGCATAGATACTCCTTTTTCCATCTTTCTGACAAAGTATAAAAAAGCACCTGAAATATTCAGGTGCTTCTCTTTCTGTCTGGTAGCCTAATGAAAGGCAATGCCCTCCTTGTGGAATTTTAGCAACTTATCAAGATGCCATTCCCTGGCTTTTATCTCCTCTATATTGTTCTTTATCACTTCCAACTCGGCAACCAAAGTATCTAAACTTTTGCGTTGGATAACAGGTTGCGGTTTTACTTCCACCTCACCTATGCAAGGCAAAAAACAATTTTCCGCAAATAATTCATTAACATCAAAACCGTCCATACACATACTCCTAATTCAACGAGCCTACATCTCTTTTTGAACAACAAAAGATTTGAACATATCTGCCAAATCAAATTTGCCAAATTTAAACGCATAAGGTTTTTCTGCATATTCACTATCCGTAATTCTATGCAACTCACGCATTTGTTGATAATCCAAAGAATTAAAGTCGAAACTTGTCATTTCTGCAAAATCAACCATTAAGTCTTCTTCATTCATAATTCTTTTTTCTTTCATCTACACTTCTCCTTAAAAACTCTAACGAGTATTTAGTCGGATAGATTAAATAAAATCTTTAGAATATTTGAACTTATCGTTACATATTTTTACAAAGGATAATATGTAACATGTTGCCATGGTTTAATAAAAATGGTAAGATGAAGAAGGCACTAAGATACTAAGGCAGTAAGGCACTAAGAATTTAGTATCCTAGTAACTTATAAAAAAGGAACAAAATGCTTAAAACCCAAGTAAAAAACTTTATAACTTGCTTAAATACTAACTCCCTAAGTGCATTAGGGGGGGTAGAAACGCTCTCGTAGTCTGGGTTTCAGGCGTATTCACCATTGAATGGTTGAATAATTTAAAATTTGAAAGGTTGTTAACAAGAATCAGATCTTGTACAACCTTGTTTTGTTATATAGAAAAATTAAGCCCTCCCTTTTTAGGGAGGATTTAGGTGGGTGATTATTAATAATAAAAGCTCACCCACCCCCAGCCCCTCCCTAGCGAGGGAGGGGAGTAAAGAACAGTAATTTAAAAAACAGTAGTACATATAAAAAAATGAAAGGAAAAAAGTTATGAAAAACGAAAAAAGTAAATTCTTAGTGCCTCAGTGCCTTAGTGCCTTAGCGCCTTTTAAAAAATCCGCCTTTACTTTGGCTGAGGTTCTAATCACTTTGGCAATTATCGGTGTAGTTGCAGCAATGACAATACCAACATTGATTGCAAATTATGAAAAAAAATTATCTGTTGTACGTTTTCAAAAAGCATACGCTGAAATTATACAAGCCGTAAAATTAGCAGAAGCAGAATATGGATCTATGAACACATGGACATTTGGAAACGCATCCCCAGATGATATGCTTGCATCAACAAAATACTTTTTTGAAAATTACTTGAAAATAAAAACAAATAAATCTTGTTTCCCTGTATCGGAAGAATGTTGGGCAACAACATATACAATTGACGGACTTCCAAGTTTTAAAAGTACTATGTCACAACCAAGTGGATATTCAGCTGTAATGACAAAAAGTGGCTACACAATATTTTCGCAAATTGGTCAAGGAAACCACAATATTGTAATTGACACAAACGGCAAAAACAAACCTAATAAATTAGGAAAAGATGTTTTTCTTTTAATTTTTGACACTGATAAACAATATGTCGGTGTAACTCATAGATCAAAACATTATGATAGTGAAGAAGAACGCATAGAAGCACGAGATAAGTATTGTTCATCAGAATGTGAATCTAATGGTAGTATTGGTCACTGGTGTGGTATATCTTGTGGTGCAGTTATTTTTGATAATAATTGGAAAATTCCTGAAAACTACCCTTGGTAAAACACTTTATATAATATATTTTTTTAAATAACAGGAGGGTGAATGCCCTCCTTGTTTTATCTTTTTAAAATATGCTATAATTATTTTATGAACGAGAAATTAAAAGAGAGTTTGAAACTGCTTCCTGAGTTGCCTGGTTGTTATATCTATTACAACAAAGACAACGAAGTAATTTACGTTGGCAAAGCTAAAATTCTTAAACGCCGTGTAAAAAGTTATTTCAACAAAAAACACGATAGTGTAAAAGTCCAAATTCTTGTTTCTCAAATTGACAGACTTGAATATATAATTACCAACACAGAAGTTGAAGCTCTTATTTTAGAAAGTCACTTAATCAAAAAACACAAACCTCGCTATAATATTTTGTTAAAAGATGACAAAAAATATCCGTATTTTTTGATTACAGATGAGGATTTCCCAAGAATTTCCATTGTGCGCAAAAAAAATCTTAACCCTGAAAAAGGTAGGTATTACGGACCTTACACAGACATTCGAGCAATGTATTCAACATTAGATTTTTTAAAAAAGATTTTTCCACTCAAACAATGTAAAACCCCAAAATTCAAAGACAGACCTTGTTTGTATTACCAAATTGGCAGATGCCTTGCACCTTGTCAAAACAAAGTTACAAGTGAAGAATACAAATCAATTGTTCATCAAGCAGAATTATTCTTATCAGGTAAGCAGTCCGAATTAATGAAACAATTAATGGAACAAATCCAAAAATTTTCAGATAGCCTACAATTTGAAAAAGCTGCAAGGCTTCGTGATAGCTACCTCGATTTAAAGAAAACTCTGGAAAAACAAAAAGTTGTATATGAAAACACCAAACTAAATGAGGACATAATCTCACTTGTAGCAGATGACGGTATTTTTGTAATCGTTATTCTTATGGTTAGGGAAGGCAGATTAATCGACAAAAAAGATTTTGTATATGATGTTGAAGAAGAAGATCGAATAGAATTTTTTGAAACATTCTTCAAAGAATATTATTCTACGCTAACTCTCGGCTTCCCTGACAAAATTGTATCAAATGAATTGGAAGCCGTAGGAAACAAGGCACTTTATGAAGAATGGCTAGAAATTTTAGCACAGAAAAAAGTCAAAATCAGTTACGGCAAATCAACCCAAGGCAAAGAACTTCAAATGCTTGCAGACAAAAATGCCAATGTTGTTTTGCAAAATGCCAAAATCTCTAAAATGTCAAAAATTCGAGATGATTTTAATGAAATCGGTGCGTACTTAACTGAAAAACTAGAACTCAAAAACTTCCCTCACCGAATGGAATGCTACGATATTTCACATATTCAAGGCACAAACACAGTCGCCTCAATGGTAACTTTCATAAATGGTGTAAAAAAAGGCTCCGAATACAAAAAATTCAAAGTAAAATCTACCGAAGGCAAACCTGACGACTTTTTATCAATGAAAGAAGTGTTAACTCGCAGACTTTCAAAACTTGGAGAAGAACATTGGGACAAGCCTGACTTAATCATAATTGACGGTGGCAAAGGTCAATTATCTAGCGTTATGGAAATTATAAAAGAGCTTGGCGTTGAAGGAATTGACGTTGTGAGTTTGGCAAAACGAAATGAAGAAGTTTTCTTACCAAACAAATCCCAACCTGTTATTTTACCAAGAAATTCGAGTGCATTATTTTTATTCCAAAGAATAAGAGATGAAGCACACAGATTTGCAATTACATATCATAGAAAACTTCGTTCCAAATCAATGAAAAACAATCAAAATTAAGATTCGTCAGAACCTTGAGCTTTACCAATACGTTTTTCTGCTCTTCGCCATGCTTCTTTTACCTCTTGCAGATTTGTTTCTCGCATAAACCAGCGAAGCACATACCTTTCATCTGGACCTAATCCACCAGAAATTTTTTCCAAAGTTGCAATATTAAAAACGGCTGCTGACATTCCAATGGTCACTCTTGCCTGAGGAAAAGTGGAAGTTCTCGGATCTAGAACCTCTATTTTTAAATTGTTATAACGATATTTTTTGAAACCAGTAATGTTGTGAGCATCAGACTGAAGTTCAACAATAAAATCTCTCATTTCTCTGGACAATTCGTTTAAAGTCTTAGCCATCTTTCACCTAATTGTTTAAACTGTGTATCGGAGCCGGAATTCTTCCACCTCTACACACGAAATTTGCACTTGATAATTTGTTTACAGGCATAACAGGGGCTTCACCCAATAAACCACCATAAACTACTCTATCACCAACACCTTTACCTACAACAGGAATAACCCTTACCGCTGTTGTTTTTTTATTAATCATACCGATTGCCATTTCATCAGCGATAATTCCTGCAATTGTTGTTACAGGAGTATCTCCAGGAATTGCAATCATATCCAAACCCACCGAACAAACTGAAGTCATAGCTTCTAATTTATCAAAAGTCAAATAACCTTTTGTAGTTGCTTCAATCATGCCTGCATCTTCAGATACAGGAATGAATGCACCTGACAACCCTCCAACATGAGAGCTTGCCATAATCCCACCTTTTTTAACTGCATCATTTAACATTGCCAGTGCTGCAGTTGTTCCATGGGCACCTGCATGTTCCAAACCCATTGCCTGGAAAATTCCTGCAACACTATCACCCTCTGCAGGAGTTGGCGCTAAAGACAAATCAATCACACCAAAAGGAACATCTAAACGTTTTGCAAGTTTTCTACCAACCAATTCACCTGTAGTTGTAATTTTATAAGCAATTTGTTTAATTTTATTTGCCAAATCACTCATATCAGCATCATCAGGTAAGGCCTCGATAGCTGCTCGCACAACACCAGGTCCAGAAACACCAACGTTTAAGGCATATTCCGGTTCGCCGACACCACAATATGCACCTGCCATAAATGGGTTATCACTCGCTGAATTACAGAAGCAAACAAGTTTTGCAGCACCTAAACCGTCTTTATCTTTAGTCAATTCTGCGGCTTTTTTAACCGTTTCAGCCATTTTCAAAACCGCATCCATATTTATACCAGCTTTTGATGAAGCTAGATTTATTGATGCACAAAGTCTTTCTGTTGTCGCCAATGCCTCAGGAATTGCCTCCATCAACAATTTGTCACCTTTTGTAAATCCTTTTTCTACAAGAGCAGAAAAACCACCAACAAAATTTACACCAACTTCTTTTGCCGCTCTATCCAAAGTCTGCGCAATTTTTACATAATCAGGATTTGTGCAGGCTTCACCTATCATTGAAATCGGTGTAACAGAAATTCTTTTATTTATAATTGGAATTGAATAATCATTTTCTAACTCATCAGCGTATTCAACCAAATTTTTTGCATATTTTGTAATTTTGTTATAGATTTTTTCACATACAACATCAATATCTTCAGAAACACAATCACGCAAACTGATAGCTAAAGTAACAGTCCTTATGTCAAGATTGTGCAACTTTATCATATTTATTGTTTCTAATATCAATTTTTTTTTCATCATTTTCTAAAATCCAAATGCACTAGCAATATCCCAACGTTTTACTTTAACCTTTAATTCTACACGTCGGCTTTTTGCATAATCCTCTACCCCATTAACTAATATTGGGTCACTAAAACTTTTACCTTCTACAACAAGCATTTTTCTAAGTTTTTCACTATGAGCTTTATCATAATTTGTTTTGAACATATATTCAGCAACAGAATTAGCACGTTTTAGACTCAATTCCATATTTTTTGTATATTGATCATCAATTGATGATAAACCTATATAAGACTGAGAGTCTGTATGTCCCTGAATAACAATGTTTTCAATACCGTCAATCAATTCTTGTTTTGTGAAAATTGTATTTACATATATCGGAATAAGTTTGTCTAAATATTGCTTACCTTTAGGTGATAAATTCCAACTGTTTAATTCAAATAATTCCAAGTCTGAAATTTTGATTTCGCCAGTCATTTTGTCAACTTGAGCCTCAATATTTTCTTTATCTAATTTTTCAATCAATTCTTCTGCAGCTTTAATTTGTTCTTGCTTTTGTTGTACAGAACTTTGAGAAAAACCTGTCATAGCAAGTGTAAACAAAGTCATGAAGATAATCGCCAAACCTAACATCAAGTCCGACATCGTGGTCCAGAAAACGTTATCTCCTTCTCCTCCGCCACCACCGTGGCCACCTGAACTGCGTCTTCCTATTGCCATAATCCCACCTTAAAATAGATCATCTACTGAATCACCACCGCTTTTGGCAGTTTCTTTCAGTTGCTTATTCATTTGATTAATACCAAAAATTAAGTTTTCCAAATATGGAACCAAGTTGCTTGCAATACCAGCATTCAACGCCATTTTGAATTGATTTGGCATTGTTGAAACCAAATTTGTTACTGAATTGTTTTGGATTTTAGTTTCTCTTAAAAGTTCAAACAAGAATTTTTCAGAAGAAACGTTATCAAACAATTTACCCATCAAGTCAATCGCTTTGCTAGCAGGTCTGTGACATAATAAATTGAAAATAATTTTTTCCATAAAAGTAAATATCAAACAGGCACCTACCGCAAATACTGATACTAACGCTGCAACTTGCATGCTACTCATCAAACCGGCAACAGATGCAATTGTTCTTTCTTGAGTTGAAAAGTCGATTTTACCGAACGCTGTTGCAATGTTCAAGAAGGTAAATAACGGACCGCAACCTGTCAAGATTGTTGGTATTGCGCCCATAAACCCTGCATTATATTTAGAAAGAACCAACGTTTCTTCATTAAAGAAATATGACGGATCAACAGTTGTTTGAATATTATGAACAGTTGAAGATACATCTTGATACATCAATTCATCTTCCCCTTGACCTTTCAAGGCAACTGATTCAGAAAATACAAGAGTATTTTTAAACTCTTGCCAAGCTGAGGCTACATAACCATTGTTGCTCATCCACTCGTCAATTTCTTTAAATCTGAAGTTTAAGTCGCTCTTTTTGAAATTTTGTAAGAAATTAACAAAAATCTTTATATTTTTATTAACATATGTGTACTTTGTAATACAAAATATGACAGACCCAACAAATAAGGTCAATACTATTAAAATTGGAATATCTGTAAATATGTGTGCGAAATTCATAATCTCTCCTTTAGACAGAATTATAGCATATTATTTTATATGTGGCAAATTAATAATTTTTTGTAAAATTACCGAAATTTACTATTTTAATTTATACCTTTTGGGGATTATTTAACACAAAAAAACTCGTAAAATTTTCATATAACAGGAGACGTACTATGCTTATGGAAAACACTTGCAACAAGTACAATCGACTGGAAATGAAAAATGTAGATAAAAATATTATCGGATGGCTTGAAGATATTATTGAAGAAAACAACAGTCGAATTGAACGTAAAGAATGGAAAAGTAAATATAACAGTTATGTGGTATATGATTATGAACCTTTTTGTACAGACGGATTTGAAATAAATCTCGTTATAACTTCGTATGACATGGCTTACTTAAATTTCATTAAATATCTGTATGATGAAAAAATAAGTACTATAGAATATTTAAACAGTTGCATCAATGTATAATTTTTCACCTATTGCACAATTTTTAAAAATAGTGTATAATCACATGGATAAAGGAAGTAATGTTTCTTTTAGTAGTACCTAATTAGGAGAAAGACCATGTACCAAGATGAAAAATTAGTCTGTGAAGACTGCGGTATGGAATTTATTTTTACCGTTGGAGAACAAGAATTTTATGCAGAAAAAGGACTTGTCAACAAGCCAAAAAGATGTCCTGATTGCAGAAAAAAACGCAGACAGAACAACAGAAAAAGTAGAAAAATGTATGATGCAGTTTGTTCTAAATGTGGAGCTCAAACAAAAGTTCCTTTTAGACCAGTTGAAGGTAGAGAAATTTATTGCAAAGACTGTTTTACAAAAAGTGCTGTTTAAATAAATTTATTAACTAAAAAGGAAAAGAGAGTCATATGACTCTCTTTTTTAGCTTCATGGCTAATTTATTATTTATAAATCTGTTTTACTTTATAAAAAAGAAAGGATTTATAAATTATGAAAAAACATTTATGGTTAGTCGCAATTTGTTTAGTTGCATTTGTAGCAGGGTATTCTATTAATAGCAAAGCTATTTCTGATACTGGTTACAGAGTTGCAGTAGTTGATGTTCAAGCATTAATCCAAAAATCATCTCAAGTAAATGCACTAAAAGCCGATCAAGACAAAAAACTTGAAGAAATGAAAGCTACCGTCGATAGAGCAAGACAAGATATTACCAAAGAAACAGACCCAAATAAAATAGCACAACTTGAAGAAAAATACAGAAATGATATTAACAATCAAAAACTCGCTCTTGATAATGAATATAATGCAAAATTAAAACAAATTGACACCAACATAAAATCAATTGTTGTGACAAAAGCAAAAGAAATGAAATACAATCTTGTTTTACCTAAAAGTATTGTTCTTTTTGGTGGGGACGACATCACTTCAGAAGTCGCAAAATCTGTAAAATAAAAACGGTTGATTTTATCAACCGTTTTCCCTTTCTCGTTGTATAAACCTTAAAGGATACATCGGGGTCTATACGTATTTGTTACTAAGTATTATTTGTTGTAATTTTTATATCTATAACTTAACATACTATAAGAATCTACACTTGATGAAGACTCACTTCCGTAAAATGTTGACATATTAGTTGCTCTTTGGTGATTATATTCATCTATTTTTTCCTGCATAGCTGCATTATGTCCAAACGCTGCAATTTCAGCACTCGTAACTCTGCCATCACCATTTGTATCCATTTCATCAAAATGTTCCAAAATATTATTTATTGTATCCGCAGACAAACCTGAAGCGCCTGATGCAGCAAGTTGAGTTAACTCAGTTCTTGTCAAACCTTGTGTTGATAATGTATTTGTATAATCGGTTAATTCATTTGAACCAATAACACCATCACCATCAGCATCAATTGATGTGAAATTTGATTGCAGATAAGACGCAAAACTTTGATTTACGTTCAAACTTGTTTTGGAATCAGTTCTTGCCTTGTTGATACTTTCCAAAGTAACCCCTGTTGGATTAATTTGTGCAAGATAGGAATATGTATTTGTTAAACCTGAATAAATACCTGTTAATAGTGAATTATTTTTTGTCATAGGTATATCCTTTTATTTATACTACCACATATATATATTAATAATGTTTAAAAAAAAATCAACCATATAAATAGAGGAAATTTGGCACAAAAAAGGTGGGCTTTAAAACCCACCTTTTAGAATTATTTGATGTTGCTTAATTTAACCGAAGTTGGTTGAATTATGTTTTTAGCATCACTAGTATTGAATGATTTAGCAGGAGCTTTACCAAGTGCCCATCTAAAGCCGAAGCCCAAACCAATACCTGTTCTGCCACCAGCTCTAAGCATTGCTTGACCAAAACCAGTAAATCTTTCGCCCCAACGTTTTTGTAAACCTACACCATATTCAAAGTAAGGTTTTACAGAAAGTTCAGGTAATGAAGTATTTGCTGCGGTAAAGTCTGATTTACCCATCAAGTTCCAAACCATTCTTAAATTAACATATGGTTGCCATCCATTTTTCAAGTTACCAATAAATTTAACACCAGGAGCGATTTGAATAGCATTTAATGGATCTGATTCAATTCTTACCCCTGCAGCATTTGTATAATCAAACGCATTAACGAATGTATAAGACATTAAGTAGCTTGGTTGAACAATGAATTTGCCTTTAGCTAATTCCCAATTGTAACCTGTTTTAGAAGCAACACCAGCCATTAACATTGGCATATCTTCGCTTCCGAAAGCAGTTGACATATCAGCAACGCTAGCACCTGTGTTAGCAGTTAAAGCAGTAAAGAAGTTATCTTTATAAACAATACCTGTTAAACCAAGTGTACCACCGTTTTGATAAATACTGTTACCAGAGAATGTTTGGTGAGAACCTGTATAACCTGCATATACGCTGAATTGTGCTTCTGCACCATTTTTCAATTCATACATATCGCTATCAGCACCAAAGTATGAACCGTACATTACGTTGTTAACTCTTGGGCCACCGTCTAGACCAACTTTTTCAAATGAAGCGTATGGTCTTACCCAACCAGCTTTTTCTTTTTCTGGTAAGTAAGTTGGAGAGAACACTTGCGGAGTTTGAGTTGCAGCGTAGCTATTTCTCATTCTCAACGCTTGACGTTCTTCACGAGTCATAAGCATTTTCATATCCATATTCATAAACGCTTGGTTATATGAATTTACTTGACTTAAGAATCCACCCAATTGAGCAGCAACAGGACCAGCCATAACTGCAGGGTTGAAATCTTTGAAAGAATTTCCACGTGGAGCATAAGTTACAATACCGTTTTCATCAACTGAACCTTTTAACCATCTGATTGGTGTCAAAGTATCAGAAGCAGTTGCACCTGTAGTAACCAAAGTAACGTCTTCACCTAAACCTAATGCGGTTCTTAAATCAACAGCTTTATTGCTTGCAGTTGTATTACCAATAGCATTAACTTTAGAAATTACAATTGTAGGTGCTGAATTACCACTTGTACTAGCTTCAATAATAGCGCTTAAGTCATCACTTGCGCCACCGCCCAAATCAACGTCGGCAGCAACATCAACTGTACCTTCAAATGTAATATTGTCACCAAATTCTTGAGCTACGCCGTTTGCAGTATCAAATCCACCGTCTTTGATTAAAACAGAACTTGTGCTATCAACATCAGCATTAGCTCCCAAAGCCAAAGTAGCTTTTTCAACGGTCATGTTAGCGCCTTTTAGGTATGAATCCAAATTCAAAGTACCTGTGCCTTCAGTTGATGATGCACCGGTTGCCGCAACTGATTGAACAGTAACTGTATAACCTTGAGCACCTGAAATACCACCATTTGATGAAACTGTTTTTCCGTCTGCTACGTTAACTTTAAGTTCAGAGTTTACTTCTGACATATAGATATCGCCACCGTCGGCAGCAGTGTTACCAGAGAATGTAACGTTACTATCTTGAGCATTAATTGTAACATCAGCAGCTGAATAAATCGCACCACCTTCTTTTGCAGCAGAGTTGTTTGTGAAACTTGCATCAGTAATAGTCATTTTAAGTGCTGAGTTATTACCTTGGGCAGCTGTTCTTGTAGCAATAGCACCACCAACACCAGCAGATGTATTACCATCAAATGTTACATTTTTAAGTGTGCTATCAGAAACTGAACCTAAGAACAATGCACCACCACCATCATCATTAGCGTCTGTTGCACTGTTGTTAGTAAACACAACATTTTCAATTGTTGTTTTACCAAATGCATCAACAGCACCTGCAGATTTTGCTGTGTTACCTGTAAATGCACTATCTTTAATACTCAATTCAGCATGTGATGATGTTGTTGAATAAATTGCACCACCAAAGTCAGCTTTGTTATTATTAAATTCAGTTAAAGTAATTTCAGTTTTACCATTGTGGTTAAATAAAGCACCACCAATAGATGCACTGTTACCTTCAAATAATGATTCGGAAATTGTAGTTGTTGAGTCGTTAATTTGAGAATCACTTACTTTTGTATTTACATAAATTGAACCACCGTAACCGCTTTCAGCTTTGTTACCAGAGAATTCAACACCTTTAATAGTTGCATCAGCTTGGTTATAGATAGCACCACCATTACCTGTTGCAGTATTACCAGTAAATGAACCACCAGTAATGTTTAAATTAGCAGCTTTATTTTGATTATCTAAATCGCCGTGGTTATAGATTGCACCACCATCTTTTGCGGAGTTGTTTGTAAATGTTGAATTTGTAATTCCGCTATTTTCATTATAGAAGTGGTTATCTATTGCACCACCTGTTGTAGCAGCGGTATTGCCTTCAAATGTTGAATTTGTAATGTTCAATACAGCTTGTGAGTTATTGTTGTGTGATCCTGACGCGTTTTCACCAACTCTTGTACCGATAGCACCACCTGATGATTCTGATGTATTACCGGTGAATGTTACATTATCAAGAACCGCTACTGCACCTTCTGAACCAACAAACATTGCACCGCCACCTTCAAAACCATCTACAGCTTTACCTGTTGCTTGGTTACCTGTAAATGTTGAATTTGTGATTTCAGCTTTTTTGAATACACCAACTGCACCAATCCATTTTGCTGAGTTGTTTGTAAAATCTGTATCGTCAATTTTCAACATTGAATTTTTTGTACCTGAAGTAATTGCACCGGCATAAAGTGCTGTATTACCTGTAAATTCAGATCCTTTAATATCCATTGTTGAATTAGTTACATAAGCTGCACCACCGTAACCATTTGCAGCCTCATTTCCAGTAAATGTAGAATTTATAATTTCTGTAACTGCACTTGAAGCTGTACCATTAGCGAAGATTGCACCACCATTACCAGCTGCTGCATAGTTATCTTTAAACTCTACACCACTAATTGTTGCATCAGCTGCGTTGTATATGGCACCACCATTACCAGTTGTTGTATAGTTACCTTCAAATGTTCCACCTGTAACTTTCAAATTAGCCGCTTTTTCGTGCAAGTCTTCATCACCGTGATTATAAATAGCACCACCATTTGCAGCATAATTGTTTTTGAATGTAGAATTTGTAATTCCATTATTTTCATTATAGAAGTGGTTATCTATTGCACCACCTGTTGTAGCAGCGGTATTGCCTTCAAATGTTGAATTTGTAATGTTCAAGATCGCTGCTGAGTTATTGTTGTGAGTTCCATTTGCATTTTCACCAACTCTTGTAGCAATTGCACCACCAACACTCGCTGATGTATTGCCAGTGAATGTTACGTTATCAAGAATCGCTACCGCACCTACTGAACCAACAAACATTGCACCGCCACCTTCTTTTGTGGCATCTGTTGCTTGGTTACCAGTAAAAGTTGAATTTGTAATTTTTGCATTTTTAAATACACCTAAAGCACCTACCCAATCAGCTTTATTAGTTGTAAAATTTGTATTATCAATTATGATATTTGAATTATTAGTACCACCAGCTAATGCACCACCAGCTGAAGCTAAATTGTTCTCGAATGTTGAACCTTTAATGTCTAAAGTTCCATTTGTTACATATGCAGCACCACCCCAAGAATCTGAACTGTTTCCTGTATATGTTGAATTAGTTATATTTGCCGTTGCAGCTTGAACTGCACCTTTTACAAGCATAGCACCACCACTGCTACCAGTCGTAGAGATACCTGATATAGCTTGAGAAATAACTGATGCGCTTGTAGTTTCGTCCACCACAACTCTTTCTGCTCCATAAGCATGCCCGCTAATCGTCAATGACGATAATAACAATGCTGTAAGCAATAACCTCTTATTCATTTGTTACTCCTTTTTTCTTAATTACCAAAAATAAAGCTATAAGAATTTTATAACGTTAAAAGATTTATGTCAACATGTATTTACATAAAATCACAAATAAAACTAATATTTTTAACCAAAAGACACTGCCCAAGTACTTTTTAGATGAATTATAAAAACAGGAAATAAAATGAAACTCTTAACAATTTAACACAATTTAAAAATTTAACACTTGAAATTTATTTTTTTTTATGCAAGAATTGAACTCGGCGATGAAAAAGTCGTTGGAAAATCAATAAGCCTGGGGCAAAATTTTGAGCCCAAGCGGTTATGATAATTAAAGAAACAGATGGCAAGGTAGCTCAGTTGGTGAGAGCGCACGGCTCATACCCGTGAGGTCGAGAGTTCGAATCTCTCCCTTGCTATTTTTATTTGCCTTGATATGACAGGGTTTCAGCGATTTGAAGAATTTGAAATTTTACCCCATGACCCATTTTGTTACAAAATTGTTTCAAATTTTTTAATCTTAAAAAATCTTTTTGATAAATTTAAAAAATCTGTATGACAAATAATTCCCATGTTTTAAAATCAATGAAAATTGCTCATGATTTATTTCATTTTTTATTTTATTAATATTATGTGTTTTAGCTAAATTCACAAATTTTTCGTGAAGTTTTTTGTAAAAGTCTTTGGCAATCTTTTTATTCTGATTTTTGAAAGCTCTAAACCAATATATATCTGAGTTAATCGCATACACCAAATACGCATTCAATAAAGGTTCTCCCCCAAAATCTTTCACCATTTGATAAGCCTTATTTTTTGCCTCAAAACCATCTTCCCAATGATCTGAATAATTTATTGTTAAAGTACTCTTTGCCATTCTGTAATTATACAAAGGATCTTTTAACACAGATGCATCTCGGGACAAGGCTATAGCTTTAGCAAAAAATGGCAAATCTTCCGCAAATCGCTCACTGGAAAATTTTATATCGTTATTTTTTATAAACTCTGCAGAATACGCATAACACCATACCCAGCAGGATGTAATCCAATTTAAATCAAGTTTAGAAAAATTAATATGCTTATTGTCTATTATGCTTTCGAATTTTTCTGTCCTAACTGTGAATTCTTTCTTTTCATTTTTACTTTCGTTATAATTATTAACCCCGAATAAAACGATTTCATTATTATTTTCAGAAATTTGGTTGTAAACTTTTTCAATAGCATCCAACTCATACCAATCATCCGGATCCAAAAACATTATGTATTTACCTCTCGCGCAATCTAACGCACGATTCCTCGCAACCCCTTGCCCCTGATTACATGCCTGTTTTAAAACCACAAATCTATCATCATTTTGGGCATATTCGTTTAAAATTTTTAAACTGCCATCAGTTGAACAATCATCAACACAAATTATTTCAATATCTTTAAATGTTTGGTTAATAAGGCTATCCAACGCCTGACGCAAGTACTCTTCAACATTATAAACCGGTATAATTACACTAACTAGTGGCATAAATTCTTAATCCTTTTCAGAATGCATGTTAACATGGCTAATAACCAATTGCAACATGCATTTTCAAGGTTTTTGTAAGATGAATATTACTGTAATATTTATATTACATGAAACAATAAAAGCATGGGGATACGAAAAAGATTAAACTCTCTAGGAAAAAAGATTAAAAATTTGAGAATTGACAACGATTATTCGCAAGAACAACTTGCAGAAAAAGCCGAAATGTCACGAGAACATATTTCGTGCATCGAACGTGGTAAACACCCCATAAATATCCTTAACCTATACAAAATCGCCGACGTCTTTGATGTTGATATAAAAGAGCTGTTATAAAATTACAAATGTTTTATCAATTAATCATACCAAAAAAATTAACGGGTTGAATAAAAATTATTCAACCCGTTTTACTACTACTATTTTATGAAATATTCCTATGTAGCATTAACACTACAATAGCCATTGTTTATTATTTTATTTTCTTCATAGCCACTATCGTAACCACAAATTTTATAGCATTTGCTATTTGAAGTACTATAAGTTCGACCTGTATCATAACCCTCAGGACATGAACTGCAATATCCTTCAACTAATTCACCAGGACAATCAATAAGATCTGCCAATTCAACTACTGGTTTTTCTTTTAATAATGTACATTGATCGTTAGCTATAGCAGAATTTGTTATAGTAAACTGACACAAATCAACTCCACCTTGGTTTGGAGATTTAGTACCATTTAAGTCAACATAAACAACAAATTCACCACTTGTTGGATCTTCAGATTCTTTTATACCATAAAAAGTTCCATCCGCTGTAGCAAAAATATATGCCATATCATTGCTCCAAACATCTAATTCACCATTTGTAAATGTGTATTTTTCGGACAACAATGAACTATCATCGTCAACGTCTTGAATAATATTAATGGTTTTGCGTAATTCGGCAGACAAACAATCTTTGTCATTGTCACAAGACGCAATCGTAGTTGATTTCAAATCTGACGCTCCTTGATTTGCCATTAACAATCTAAAACCATTTGTCAAAGTATACTTAACTTTTTTGCGTTGAGCTTCAAGTTGTTTTGACGTATAGTTTGTAATCAACGTAGGTACTGTCATAGCCGCAACTACACCAATAATTGCTAAAGTAATTAACACTTCAGCAAGTGTAAATGCTCTCTTAAACCCTAAGGAGTAGGTTGCCCCCCCCCAGCTACATTTTTTTAATTTTGTCATAATTTCCTCCTTATTACCTACCACCATGTTACTATTTAAAATTTATAAATCAAATTTTTAATTATTCTTTACATTATTATTCAAAAATTTACTTAATGCGAACAAAGTCATATTAAAAATTGGCAACAAAATTACAAACTCTGAAATCCCATAATACAAATATACCGTTACAAGACTGAGCATCGCAATATTTTTAACTTCAATTGATTTTTTTATCAAAAAGAAATATGCAGCTAACAAAAATATAAAAGCTATCGTCCCGTAACCTATTAACAGATACCCGTATGCATTAGAAATATTTAACATGTCAAATGTGTATTTTAAGCCATTGCCAAACAAATTAATATCAAAAAAATGCATTGAATAACACAAATTTCTAAATCTATGTAAAATCAATTCATTCAAATAAAAAGCAATTGGACAACCATAACCATATAGTACTGCTACTGAAAAACTGAAAATAGGACAGAAAAATAAACTAAAATAAGAAAAATATTTTATAAAAGAAAATATTTTTTCCTTATAATTTGATTGATAAAATACTATTAATAAAAACACCGCTAACATTAATAATGCGACTGTTCTACAATTACAAAATACAGAAGCAATAATTAAACAAACCACCATTATAAATTTGTCGCGATTGTTCCAAACACCCCACTTTAAATACGCCAAACACAATGATATTTCTAGCAAAAATGCACCCATAAAGTTAGGACTAGTAAACCCAAAAGAATATCTCATAAATGGCACAATCCCCTCAGTTCTTGGATACATAACATGATACGTCCCACCTGTTATAGCAAAAAACATTACAAGTGGAACAGCTACAATTAAGAATTTATAAATAATACCCACAATTTTTTTAAACTCAAGAGGCGGAGTACATAATAACATAAACCATAGATGAATAAGCTCCATCATGCCAGATTTATGCACTGCAAAAACAAATAACAAACTCAAAATAAGATGTAACAAAAATTTCTTAACTGTATAAGTTTTAAATAAAAACAAATTAGCCAATAAACATAATGGATAAACAAAAAAGATTAAAAACATTTGAAAAAATGCAATGTATTTAAAATTCCCAATATTCATGGTAGTAAAAATAAAAAACATACCAAAAAAATATGAACCATAAAGCAAACTAAACATATGCTCAGGTTTTATCGATTTTAAAACATTAATAAATTTTAGTAATAAATTATTCATATCCCTCTATACAATATATTTTTGTAAAATAAGTTTTTTCAGCGCTTTTGCAACGACAGCATCCGGTTCAATCTGCAAAAGTTTTTCCAAGTATTCCAACGCCTTATGGTAATCCCCTAATTTTTTATACGCCGCAGCGGTTGCAAACAAGGCATCAATAAATTTTGGATCCAATTCAACAGCTTTTTCTAAATCAGAAATTGCTCTTTCAATATCAGGATTTGGAATATCTTTTCTCGAAAGAATTATTTCTGCACGGTTATAATAAGCATCAGTCATTTTGTCGTTTAGTTGAATTGTTTTTGTATAATCCAAAATCGCTTCGTCGTAATTTTTCATCGCTTGATGAACTACAGCTCTATAAAAATAAGAAATTTCCCAGTCGTTTTTAAGCTCAATTGACCTGTTAATATTGTCTAGCGCAATATTCAAATCACCTGTTCTAAGCTCAACTATACCTTTATCTAAATATGTTTTGTATTCTGTCATAAGTCCTAATTACTTTCGTTTTGCAAGAATTTTCAAATATTCTTTATAACCACTTCCCCAATCAGCCATACTGTCGAGAATATTACCCAAACTATAGCCAATATCGGTTAGGGTATATTCAACCTTTGGAGGCTTTTCGGAATAAACTTTCCTAACAATCAATCCTTTATCTTCCATATCACGCAAATTTGTAGTCAAAACCTTTTGAGTAATCGTTCCTAAAGCAGATTTCAATTCCCCAAAACGCTTGGTACCATTCAACAAATCGCGTATTATGAGTATCTTCCATTTGTTGCTTAAGAGTTGTAATGTGGTTTCAATCGGACATTTTGGAAGCTCTTTTAATTCCATATCTCCTCCATTAGTATATTTTAGATACTAACATAAACTCGGCAAATTGTAAATATATTAAGAAAAAAGGCGGTCATGTGACCGCCTTTTGCAAAATTCGCTATGTTAAATTATTATTTACCAAATAATACTGCTCTAGCTGCATTTGATGCTGGTTCAATAGTTTGACCATAGTATTTTACAGGGAAAATATCTTTAATATTGTCACCTGAAACTTCACAAGCTTTTTCATCTGTACCAGTCTCACTATCACAAGCTACAACTTGATTTGGACCACTTTCACTATTTACGTCAATATAACCATAACATGGTGCTTCTTTTGTACAAGCGGCATCAGTAGTTTTATTATATGCAAATGCTGTACCATCAGCAAACGCAAATACAACGTCTGGAGCATTAGTTACGGTAACTGCTGTATCATCACCATCATTAGCATAGAAATTGCCTAATGCTGGGATAGCATCACCGTATCTATCAGTAATATCTGTTGCTGTTGACAAACGAGCACCCAAAAATGCTTCAACAGTTGTACCATCTCCACCATCTTTAACCATACCTGAAAAATCAGTATCGTCCATAGCAACGTTCATCAATACTGCTTGGTTCAAAGTAGATAATGCTTTTTTGTAAGCTGTTTTGAATTGTGCACCATTTGTGTTTGAAATCAATGTTGGAATTGTCATTGCTGCTACTACACCAATGATACCCAATGTAATCAAAACCTCCGCCAATGTGAACGCCTCACGACGAGCATTGTCACAAATTCCTACGTGCGTAGCACCTTCTGCCAAAGTAAAACCGAATCTTTTTGTCATAATCTTTTGCCTTTCTTTTTTTTAACTGTAACAACTATCTTTTTGGTTTTG
>SUTY01000022.1 GCA_015152455.1 Cyanobacteria bacterium SIG32 | reverse complement strand
TTCAAATGCAGATGTTAAGAAAACTTCTGCTGAATTAAACGATATTCTTAAAGTTATGAATATTTAATTCATAAACAATTTTATGTTATAATCCTGCTATGAAGAGATTTCTTTTAGCAGGATTATTATTTTTTTCTTTGGGCGCTCATGCAAATGAGATTACCGAGGACTATTTTGATATAGCAACAAATTATTGCCTTAATGGGAACTACAGGCAAGCCGTTATTTATTTGGACAAAATATTAATGCTTGAACCTGAAAATAAAAGCGTTACAGATTTAAGAAACGGACTTAATCAAATAATAAAAGGTTATAACACTTCGTTTATTGTTTCTAAAAGTAATGCCGTAAAACAAGCCGTTGAAGCAAAGAAAAACGGTGACAAACAAAAAGAACTAAATTCTTTTTTATCAGGAAATGATTATTGGGCTTATTATTTTTTGGGAGAATATTATAAACAAAATAAAGACTATTCTCAGGCTATAAATTATTACATAAAATCAGTTAATCAAAAAACCACATTTACTCAATGTTATTTGCAAATAGCAATTTGTTATTATGAACTAAAAAATTACATGCAGACAATTACATACATAAATCAATATCTAAAAGTTAACTCAAAAGATGATTTTGCTTATGCTCTAAGAGCAAAAGCACATTTAGGATTGAAAGTTTATGATACTGCATTAAGTGATATTTTAACTGCAATCGCTTTGGAAAATTCATTAGAATACCAATATTTAGAGGGTAAAATTCTATTTGATATGAGGCGTTATGAACAAGCAAAAAATAAACTTGAAAAATTAACAAATGAAATTCATACCTCAGAAATTTATAAATATATTGGTTTTGCCCAAGCTGAACTGGGTAATTATAATGACGCAATAATCAATTTGGAAAAATCTCTCATACTATCTGATGACGACAAAACAGTAATTACAAAGTATAATGAGATAAAATTACGAGTTGGAAAATAAATGCGACGCAAAAAAGAAACTTTTTTATTTAAACTAAAAAATACCGTCACAACTTTGTTGTTGACCTGTGTTATGCTATTTTTTGTTCAAGGTTATACAAATGCATCTAGCCTTAGATTTGTACAAGTTAGTGACACACATTTTTTAAATAATGGCGCAAACACAACGTTCAAAATGATTGCAGAATCTCCAAAACTTTTAGATGATGCTATCGATCAAATCAATACAACTCCAAATGTAGATTTTGTAATGTTTACAGGTGATTTAATTGATAAACCTTATGAAATCGAACTCCAGGCAGTTTTACCTCATGTTAAAAAATTGAATTATCCTTGGTATTTTGCCTTTGGAAATCACGATATTTGCGTTGGCGGATATTTAACAAAGAGCTTATATTTAAGCATTTTAAGAAAGAATAATTCAAACTTTACGTTCACAACACCGTATTATTCATTTGTTCCAAAACAAGGTTTCAAAGCTATTGTTCTTGATAGCATTATTGATAATGAAATAACTTCTAACGGCTACATTTACAAAGAACAACTTGATTGGCTTGATGCAGAATTGAAAAAATCTCAAAAAGATGTTGTTTTAATTTTCATGCACGTACCATTGGTTGAACCATTTAGTAGCAATGATCATTTAATGAAAAATTCTAGTGAAGTGAGAAAAATTATTGAAAAATACAAAAATCCAATCGGTGTATTTTCAGGACACTATCACGCAACAAAAGTTGTTCAAATGAATAATGTTTTATACGTAAGCTCTCCAGCTTTGGTATCATATCCTAATGCTTTTAGAATAATTGATATTACTGCAAAGAAAAATAAAGTTATTTTCGATTTAAAATTTAAAGAAACAAGTCTTGTGAATATACAAAAACTTGCTAAATTAATGGTTTTTGCTTCATCTATATATAGCGGAGAAGAAAAAGACCAAACAGGAATTTATGAAATAAAAAGATAAGAGGACATTATGAGCGAATTTAGTTTAAAATTCAGAGGTGTTAGAGGAAGTTATCCGCTTCCAAATGAAAAATTCTTAAGATATGGTGGTAATACTGCTTGTGTTGAAGTTAATGTCGGTGGACATTTAATTATTTTAGATGCCGGTACAGGCTTGATAAATGTAGGTGATGAACTTGTTGAAAGACACATATCTTCAGGTTTTTCGCCAGAAGAAAGAACTCCAATCTATGCAACAATTCTTTTATCTCATATTCATCAAGATCACATTCAGGGATTTACTTTCTTTAGACCATTACATTTGAAATCAACATCTATAAATGTATTTGGACAAGTTGCAGAAGGAGAAAATTTATCTGAGGAATTCTCAAATATTTTGTTTGGTAAATCTTTCCCTCTTGATTTGAAAGATATCGCAGGAAAATTAAATATAAGAAATTTAAAAAATGAAGAAAAAGTTATCTTAAGACATAACCAAGAACCAATTGTAACAACTGGAAACGGTGAGTGGAATGATGTTGTAATTCAATGTTACAAATCTTATGCACACCCTCAAGACGGTGTTACTATTTATAAAATATCTTATAAAGGAAAGTCTTTAGTCTATGCAACAGATAAAGAAAGTTTCTTGGGTGGAGATAAAAAATTAATTGATTTTGCTCGCAATTGTACTGTTTTAATTCATGATGCACAATACACAACAGAAGATTATTTGAACCAATTTGCACCAAAACAAGGATATGGGCATTCAACATTTGATGGTGCCATAGAAGTTCAAAGACAAGCTAATGCAGAAAAACTTGTATTCTTCCATTTTGACCCTTCATATAATGACGAAAAATTGGACAGAATTAAAGAACATTACACAAATCAATTCCCTGAAAAAGTCTTTATGGCTCAAGAAAATATGGAACTTGAAATTTTATAAAAATAAATTAAATATAAGTTAATGAAAAAGTTTTTAATAATACCATTAATATTTCTGACTTTTCTCACATCTGGGTACAAAAAACCTGATGTGTATGTAATTGATGCACAAAAAAATGCACAAGTTCATAATAATTTAGGACTAATTTATGTTGATGAAAAATGTTATTATGCAGCAATTCAGGAATTTAAAATTGCAATAAGCCTGAATCCTAACACTCAAGCAACTGCCGTATATTATAACAATTTAGGTGAAGTTTATTTAACAATCGGATATCCTGATTATGCCTTGGATTGTTTTGAAAGAGCTTTAACTCAATTTAGTTTAAATTTTAAATATTATCAAAACCTCGCTAAAACATTTAAGCTCCTAAACCTTGTTGATGAAAAAATCGCAAAATATTCAGATGAATCAAATCCTTTAAATAGAATTATGTTAGGGCTTTTATATGAGCAAAATGGTGACGTAAAAAGAGCTATAACTATTTTGGATGAATTTTCAATGACAGAACCTGACTTGATTATCACACCTGCAATCAGACAATATATTAAAGAATTGGTTAAAACACAATGAGAAATAAACTTTTTGGATTAAAAGATGAAAAATACCGAGAATTTAATTCAAAACTTTTGCCAAACATAGATAATGTTTTAGGTGTTCGGGTACCTGATTTGAGAAAATTAGCAAAAGAACTTGCAAAAAGTGATTGGCAAAATTATAAAGATGATTTGTATTATGAAGAAATTATGATACAAGGGCTTGTAATAGGTTATGCAAAACTTGAAGTTGAAAAGCGCATTGAATTATTAAGAGAATTTGTCCCTAAAATCAATAACTGGGGAACGTGTGATATTGTTTGTTCAAACCTGAAATTTATAAAACAAAATAAAGATCTTGTTTGGAAATTTATTCAACCATATTTAAAATCCCATAAAGAATTTGAAATTCGTTTTGGTGTTGTGATTTTGTTAAATTATTTTATTGAAGATGAATATATAGATAGAGTTTTACTAATTTTAGACAAAATAAAACACGAAGGATATTATGCCAAAATGGCAGTAGCTTGGGCTTTATCTGTATGTTTTGTAAAATACTGGGATAAGACTCTTGAATACTTTACCACTTGCAATCTTGAAAAATGGACTTATAACAAAACTATCCAAAAAACTTGCGAATCATATAGAATAACTCAAGATAAAAAAATTTTATTAAAGAACAAAAGAAGGGCTGCTAATTAGCAGCCCTTCCGGCAAACGAATTAAATTACTGGGTTGTATTATTCCCTTGCCCCTTGTGGGAGAGGGTTAGGGTGAGGGGTTACTCACCTATTCATTACAACCAAATGCAATAGTAACGTGTTCTCTTGGATTTACTGCAGATATTTTATATCCGCGAGGGTCAACAAGGTAAGCAAATTCGTCGCCTGTTGTTTGTAGTAATCCCATTGCGCCTGATAATGTTGTTCTTGTAACGTCAACAGGAGCTTTAACTGTTTCCCAAATGCCGTCACCAAGGTTACGTGCAGCAGCACCAAATTTTCCTTGGAATACGTGACCTAATGTGTAACCTGCGTCATTTGATACATTTTCTACAGCGTTACCGACATTTGTTAGAATACCGCCTGCAGTTCTACCAACAACACCAACTAATGAACCTGCCCAAGTAAATGGCATTTCAACAAGTCTTGCTACTGGGTTTACATTTTTTGATTTATTGATTTGAGCACTTAAGATTTGTTTTGGTAATTTTGATTTGCAATCACCATTTTTAATATCAGTAAATGCAAGTTTTAATGCACCTTTATCACAACCTGAAGGTCTTACAACTTCAACAACTTGACCTGTTACAGTTGAACCGCAAGGGTACGTTACACCATTAATTGTAACTTCTTCAAGTGTGTTTGCTCTAAAGTATTGACCTACGTGAGATGATTTTGCAGTAATTTGGTCAATCATTTCTAAACGCATTGTTGGAATTTTAACAATTTCTTCTTCTGCTGCATAAACTTTTTTGTCTATAGGGCAAGCAGGACAAACTTCGTTTGCAGTTTTAGGGTTTGTATCATAACCCAAAGCTACACGAACTGTTTGAAGCATTGATGCAACATCTGCACGAGAAGCGTCTTTGTTAGGCATAATCATATTTGGATTTGGAGTGTCTTTTAAAGCACCATTTTCCAATGATTTTGCAACTGGAATTCTTGCCCAACCAGGAACTGAAGCACCGTCTGTGTATCTGCTTAAGATTTCATCAGCTTTGCATTTATCAATATCACAAGTCATACCTTTAGCAATAGATGTCAAGGCTTCTGCTCTTGTTACATGGTTGTTTGGCTTAAATTGTCCATTTGGATAACCCTTCAACAAGTTTTCGTCAACTGCTTTTGCAATAGCAGCATTTGCCCAGTTTCCACGTGGAACATCACTAAACATATTGTCACGTTCTAAACCACAAGCATCAAGATTAAATCCTTTGACCAACATTGTTGCAAACTCTGCTCGAGAAATATTTTTGTTTGGTTTAAATTTACCGTCAGGATAACCAACAACAACATCATTCATTGCAAGTTTATCAATTTCGCAAGATGCCCAGTGACTATTTGGAACATCAGGGAACATACAACCACCTGTAAAATCAGATGCTGCACCTGTTGTTTGGTTAGCGTACGGAGTCAAATCGAAAGGGACGAAAGACTTTTTTATTGCTTCTAATGAATTTGATGATTGGAAATCTATCGCACAATTGTTTCCGTCCATCATAGCTTCATTACGATTTACAAATGAACCATTATTAATTGTTGGTAATTCGTTCAAACAAGGCATTTGAGCTGCAGCACCTGTAATATCACCCATAGAAGAAATGGTTGCGCCATTTATGTGAGATGACATTCTTGGAGCAGTACAACCTGAAATAGTTGTTTCTGTTGAAAGAATTGAGTTTGCTGGTTCACCAACGTAATTGTTTGTACCATAAATTGCTTGTGGATAACCATAAACTTGTTTCATCTGACTTCTGTCAGGTTTACCTGTTTGCGGACAAGTTGCACAAGCCGGAATTGCTGGTTCGTCACAACTAATTTCGTCATCACAACCACAGTCAGATTTCTTTTCACACGGATCGCATGGATCTGGTTTTACACAATCGCAATCTGGCAACGCTTTTTGGCAAGAGTTGCATTTTGGTGCTGGTTTTTCACACGGACAAGCACCACCTGTTACAACAGGTAATTGTCTTTCAATCGGACAGGCAGGACCAGTTACGGTTGGTAATGGTTCTGCGCAAGGACAAGCCGCCATTGCTTGATTCAAGGAACACGTTGCTATTCCAACGGCAATTGCAGCTGCCACAGTAAGTTTTTTAATAGTCATTTTTACCTCCTTGTGTTTGTGGACTTGATTGAAAAGTCCAAAAAGTTAAAAAACAAACTTTATACCAAATTATGTACTTTATCCAACGTTAGAAACATTGCCAAAAGAGGTTATTCACTTGGGCTATTTGATTTTGATTGAACAAAATGTTAATTTTTTGACACTTTTTCAAACTTATGACACAATGGTTATAAAAAAAGGAGTTAAAATTGAAAAAAGGTTTTACTACACCAGAATTAATAATTGCTATAGGTATTATTGGGGTAATTGCAGTGATGACAATGCCTTCGATATATAATCATTTCCACGGAGCTGAATTTGAAACCGCAAGTCAAAAGTTGCAATTACAACTTACCCAAATTTTGGAAAGCATGAATGCTGACCAATCACTAATTGGTCATGCTTCAACAGCAGACTTTGTAAACGTTTTTAAAACTTATTTAAAAACTGTTAAAACTTGTCCTTCAAGCGATTTGACAGGTTGCTTTGCTGAAACTTTCAGGACAGAAGAAGAAGAATTTTCATTATCTGATGTTAAAAATTCAGCATTTATGGGCAAAAAAGAATGGAAGTCAAAAGTTGAAGGAATTAGACTTAATAATGGTATTAGTTTACTTATTGCTTATAATCCATATTGTTCAAAGAAAAATCCAACCAACTGCGCTTCTATCCTTTATGACTTGAATAGTATTGAAAAAGACAATATTTTTAAAGGCAACGGACATTCCGACTTAGGAATGTATAATGCAGCTTACGTTGGAGGATCATCTTGTGCGTTTGAAATAGACGGTACATGTTTTAGTATGCCGTTTGCGGCTAATTCATATCACACTTGGAACGCATGTAATGAAGATATGTACACATCTGAAAATTCAGAAGATCAAGCATATATGCAGAAATATGGACTAGATTATTGCTACCCAGGTGACGACTACTTTGCAAAAGCCGCGGAAGTATGTGGAGGAATTGATAAAATGACTCAAATATCTGATTTGATAACAATAGCTGAATATATTTATGGTACATCTGATATTAATGAAGAATCATATCAGTCAGGATTAACTATATCTGTCCAACCCTCAAGTTTGGGTTTGCCTGCACCTGAATTTTGGATATGGGCTGGTGCCGAAACTACATATCGTATTAGTGCATACAACCGTTATTTTGCCTCTGACTATACAGGAAATACTGGACTTAATCGTAACAACAGCAGTGGGTGGGCGATTTGCTTAGGTGATTAGCAAAAATGGTAAACCATTTTTGCGTTGAAAGGTTGAATGGTTTGAATATAATAAATTATCAACATATTGACAATAATATTTACACTTCAAATGATTCCACAGACCATTTTTTAGCGTCGAATTTCAAATCTTTTACATTCATTTTTAACGACTTCATGTATGGTTGAAGTTTTACGAGCAATTGTGTTTTCTTTAGCATCAATTCTTGTGCCACAATTGCGTTTTCACAAGCAACAACCATTGTTCCTCCACCTAACATAGAGTACGGTTTGGATTTTTCGGCAAATTTTTCCCCAACAACTTTCGCCCAAAATTTGTACAAATTACTTCTGGTAACTGCTTTTTTTATTTCTTTTTGTTCTAGCATTACAGAAATTATTTTTTCTGTCGAAACAAAATCCGTATATAACACTTTCTTCACGTTTTTGTACTCCTGTTGTTTTTATGCTAAGATAAAGAAATGGAATTGACT
Organism: Cyanobacteria bacterium SIG32; assembly: GCA_015152455.1. Classification (GTDB taxonomy): domain Bacteria; phylum Cyanobacteriota; class Vampirovibrionia; order Gastranaerophilales; family Gastranaerophilaceae; genus SIG32. The sequence continues at coordinate 16,488 of SUTY01000022.1, read as the reverse complement.
CAATTAAATAGTATCATAAAATCGTCTAAAAACATATTAATAACCTCTCATATCAATCCTGATGGTGATACTTTGGGTGCTATGTGTGGAATGTATTCACTTATTAAAACCAATTTTAAGAAAAAGTGTGATATGCTTTTGGTTTCTAAATTCCCAAAAACATACGAATTTGTTCCTTATATTAAAGAGGCAAAATACTGTGATGAATATGACAAATCAAGAGAATATGATCTTGTTATAAATGTTGATATAGCAGCTCTTGATAGAATTTGTGATGCACAAATTTTATTTAAAAAAGCGAAAGCTACAGTTAATATAGATCACCATAAAACAAATATCCGATATGCTGACTTGAATTTTGTTGAACCTGAAGCTAGTTCTGCTTCGGAAGTTGTCTATAGTATCGCTAAAAACCTAAATTGGAAAATTGATTTAAACTCCGCAATTTGTATATATACAGGAATTTTGACCGATACAGGATCTTTTAGATTTAATAATACAACTCCTAGAGCTTTGCTATTTGCATCTGAATTGGTAGAAATAGGGGTTTCTCCTCAAGAAATGTATAATTTGTGTTATGAAAATCGTTCTAAAAATATGATTTTGTTCCAATCTTATTGTACCAATAAAGCAACTTTTCTTGATGATGATAAAATTGCTTATACGATTGTTTACAAAAAGGATTTGGAAAAGTTTAATGCAGAAGACGATTTTACAGAAGGTTTAACTGAAAAACTCAGGGCAATTGTTTCAACCAAGGTTGCTTTTGTTGCAAAAGAAATGAGTAACGGTTGGACAAGAATTTCTATGAGAAGTAAAGATGTTGATATCGCAGAAATCTGTAAAACTTTTGGTGGTGGAGGACACAAACTGGCTTCGGGTTGTACTATCAAATGTGGTGTTAAAGATGCCATAGATAAATTGTTACACGAAATTAGGAAACGAGACCTGTGAAAAATAACGGTTTTATACAAGCTGTAAAAAGATTGGTAATATCTATCATAGAAAACGATTTTTACGGCATGGCCGCAGAAATGGGTTTTATGATGGTTATTGGGATTTTCCCATTTATGCTTTTATTAATGGCAATTTTTGGTTGGATGGGAAACAAGTCTTATATGGATCCAATACTTTTGGCACTTTCAAATATCATGCCAGAACAAGCCATGAATTTGATTTTGACAGTTCTTTCAGAAGTTATGATTTTTGATCAGGGTGGTACTCTTGCTGCCATTGGTATTATTGTAACCATTATATTATCAACAAATGGTATTGCAGTAGTTCTCAAAGGTTTGAACAGGGCTTATAAAGTCGAAGAAACAAGAAATTTTGTTTATACAAGAGTTTTGTCATTTATTATGGTATTTGTTAACACTCTTGTTTTATTTTTAAGCATAAACCTGATTATTTTTGGCAAAGTTTTTATTAATTTTGCAGTAAATCATTTTCATATGTCAAAACAAATCGCTTTAATACTTTTAACATTACGTTGGCCTGTTGCTTTTTTAGCATTGTATGTAATGGCATTTTTAAGTTACTATATTTTACCTGACTTACGTGGTAATGAGGCTTTTAAACGAGCAAGTGCCTTACCAGGAAGTTTATTTTTCTGTACTTTTTGGTTAGTTGGTTCTTGGGGTTTTTCGGTTTATGTTAACAATTTAAAAACATATAACTTTGTATATGGCATCATTGGTGCGTTTATTGTTCTTATGGTTTGGTTATATTATACATCTATTCTTCTTTTAATCGGCGGAGAAATAAATTCTCAAGTTTATAATCAACTTGAAAGAAAAGCTGAAGAAATCAAAGAAGATTTTGCCAAATTGAAAAAAGTTAAAGACGATTAAATTTGTTTTGTAATTAATGCAAACAAATCATTAAATATTACAAAAACCATTAGCAAAATAAGAAACAGAAAACCTGCTGTTCCTATTTTGTCTATAACTTCTTCTTCTAAAGGACGACCTTTAATTTTTTCTATTATTAAAAACATTATATGACCACCGTCTAGTGCTGGTATTGGTAAAAAGTTTACTATTGCTAAATCCAATGAAATTATTGCTATTAACAATAATCCAGAAAATATTCCGCTATTGTCTATTATATCTCCACCAACTTTTGTAATTGCAATAATCCCATGCAAATCTTTTAGAGGAATTTTTCCTGTGAAAATTTGGTACAATCCATACAACAACATATAAGTTTGATCATATAAATATTTTCCGCTGGTAACAATAGCCGATTTTACACCAGTAACCGGAATTAACACCTCTTTAACATTTAACTGAACACCAATTAAACCTTCTTCTGTCGGATAAATAGGTTTTATCTCAACTTCTTTATCTCCTCGCAAAACAGTAATATTCAAAGGTCTTACATTGTCAGAAATCGCATACGCTATATCTTTTAATGTTAGTGTTCCGTCTGAAATAATATATTTCTTCTCAAAAACTTTTTCTCTTAAATCTTTTTGAATTGTATTCAATGATATCTGTTTATCAACATATCTTTCATATCCTCTCAAAACATTTTTGTTCAAAACTATTTTCTTTTCTGTTTGGAAAGGAGGAAGTTGAACAAGCACATCTTCAGGAATAACTTCATTTTCTTTATATGCCGGATTTAATTTTTTTAATTTAGTATAGTTTTCTTCCACAAAACTTTCATCTGCTTTTCCGTCAAATTTTTTACTTTGTTGTGCAAATAATGAAAGTGCATAACTTGTAGTGATTTCAGATCCATTAATTTTTATAACTTTATCATCTTGTTGAAGCCCAGACATTTCTATTTGTTGATTTTTTTCAGGCAATAACTTATTTATATATACCTCATATTTCCCTGACGGCATATTCCCCCATAAAAATGCTGTCAAAAGAACAAAAACAAATGCACAAATGATATTTGCTATAACACCAGCTGATACTACCACCGCTCTTTGATAAATTGGTCTGTTTAAAAATCTGTCAGGAGAATCTTTTGGTAAATCTAAATCTTTGTCATCATCTGGGAATGCAACATATCCACCTAATAAAAACGCATGAATTAATACTTTTACATCTCCAACTTGTTTTTCCCACAGTGTTGGACCTATAGGCAAACCAAACCCAAATTTTGAAACTTTCATTTTAAACGCTTTTGCTGCTAAAAAATGTCCCGCTTCATGAACTAAAATAAGTACACTTAATAAAAGTATCATTATAATTACTGACATAGAATTTCCCTTAAAAATATCTCTCTTGTCAAATTATAGCATAAATAATTATCGAGCCATGTAATTATAAACAACTTCTGACGCTTTAACAATGAACTCTTTACCTAAAACTGAATTATGAGGACGATTCGCTAAAATTACAATAATATATTTTTGTCCATTTGGAGTAAATACTATACCAGCATCACCAAGCATTTTACCAATATCACCAGTTTTATGCATAAATAATGCCCCTGGTCCAAGACCTGCCTGAATTAAACGATTGTTGTGAACATGTCCCATATAATCAAATATTTTTTCTTTTGATTGAAGGCTTAAAAAATTTGTATTATCTATGTTATAAAGCATTGTTGCTAGATCACGAGCTGTTGTGTGGTTATTTCCTGTCATATCAGGTAACCAGGTTTGAACATATGTATTTTTCAATCCCCACTCACGAATTGCACTATTAACATCTGTCATTGAACCTATCTTTGACATAATCATATTTGTAGAAGAATTGTCTGAATCAGTAATCATAATTCTTGCTAATGTATCAATTTTCCACTCAGAATTTTCTGCCTGATACTGTAATCCACCTGAACCTTCTGCTCTATAATAATCAGTTAATGTCATTTTATCTTCTAACGACAATTGACCGCTTTCAATTGATTTGAATAATTGAATTAAAACAGGAACCTTTATAATACTTGCTGCAGAATATATTTCTGATGCGTTTATATCTGCGAATTTTTCTGTTCCATACTGCCAAACATATATTGCTGGTTTTACTGTTGGATATTGGGACATAACATATTTTAGACTATTTTCTAAATCTCCCATTCTATATGTTTCAGCTATCGATTGCATTTGTGGTTTTTTCGTTTGAGCTCCTGTTAAAAACCTTTCGTTAAATAACAAATCATTTGATAAATAATTTGTAGTCGGAAATCTCAATTGATGATAATTTGTGGTGATTTCAGGATATTGAGAACCGTTTAAAATAGACATTGTAACTCTTTGAAAACCTAAAGGAAGAACAAAAATCGCCATTAATGTAAAGAAAATAACTGAAATAATTTTATGCAAAATGTTATTTCTTTTAACCTTCTTTTTGTTCGCCTGCAAATGAGCCGAATGAACAGGTCTTTCATATTGAGGTTTGTTATAATCACGCAAAACACGAACTTCGCCAACTTTAGGGTAAGTATTATAAACGTCGGCATAGTATTGTCTATTATCGTATTTTTCAGCCAATTTAGGCATTATATCCTCCCCACTTATTTTATTGTAATCTATACAATTCTTTATGGCAAGTTATTTAACAAATTTTTGCAAAAATATACATTTGATTTTTATAATATCTGTTATAAAATTAGACAAAAGAGGGTATTTTTATGGAAGAAAATTGTATTTTTTGTAAAATTATCAGAGGTGATTTTAACACAGAATTTGTTTTGGAAAATGACTATGCCGTTGTGTTTAACGACATTAACCCTGCCGCACCAATTCACATGTTAGTTGTTCCAAAATTGCACGTTGAATCACTCAATGAACTTGATAACGAAGAATTGTTAGGTAAACTGATGATGACTGTAAGAGAAGTTACGAAAAAAATCGGTTTAAATTCTTACAAAACATTAATAAATACAGGTAAAGATGCTGGACAAGAAGTTTTTCACTTACATATTCATATAATGGGAGATAAAAAATAATGACAAACGGATTAAAAGACGGATTTTATCACGAAATTACACCATCAGGATTTGGAATTGCTATTAAAGCAGGAAAAGTTTTATTTTCTGATAATTCTGAATTTCAAAAGGTTGAAGTTTTTGAAACAGAAAGTGCTTTAGGCAGAGTATTAACTCTTGATGACTTGATGATGACAACAGAAGGTGATGAATTTCATTACCACGAAATGATCGCCCACGTTCCTATGATGCACCACAAAGATCCTAAAACTGTTCTTGTTATTGGTGGTGGTGACGGTGGTACTGTTCGTGAAGTTCTAAAACACGATACTGTTGAAAAAGTTGTCCTTTGCGAAATTGATGGTATGGTTATTGATGCTTGCAAACAATTCTTACCAACTATTTCTTGTGAATTGAATAATCCAAAATGTGAAATCCTTGTTGAAGATGCTATTGAATATATCAAAGGCAAAGAAAATATGTTTGATATAGTTCTAATTGATTCAACAGATCCAATGGGACCTGGTGAAGGCTTATTTACAGAAGAATTTTACACTAACGTAAAACGTTCTCTAAAACCTGGTGGTATTGTTGCAGCACAATCTGAATCACCTTTTGTAAATAAAAACGAAATCAAAAAAATGTATGATTTGTTGAAAAAAGTATTCCCAATTTGCTCAACATACACCTCAAACATCCCAACATATCCTGGCGGTTATTGGGCTTGGGCTTTCTGCTCAGAAAGCGTAAAACCTCTTTCTTATTTGGATGAAAGACGTTGTGAAGATATTACAAAAACTTGTAAAATATACAACAAAGATTATCACAATGCGCGTTTTGCATTACCAAATTATTTGAAAGAATTATTATAAACTTACTTCTTGATCACATTTCTAGAGTCTGATTTTTCAGACTCTTTTTTGTTCTTAAAATTTGTAACACTTTTTCTAAAAACACTAGAAAAATAATTGTATTAGAGTTATACTACAAATGTAGTATTGTTTGTGTGAAGTTATTTTTAGTTACGAAAGGGTTACATTAAAAACAGAATAGGTTTGGTACAACCTTTTAATCCCTCTAATGACGTATTGCATTAAGGGAAAGATGATGTACAATTATTTTAAGTAATGTTAAAATTGTTCATTCTGGTAACAATTATAATTTTACTCAAACGTTTAACATGAAGTAGGTGGAAATCTGTTTTGGAAAAAAGTAAGGTAGAAAATAAAAAACCAACAATGAAAAAATCATTGGGCACTAATCCTATTTCAGGAAAAGGGCAAGATCCTTTTGCTGAAATAAAAGCTGCCAATAAAAAAACAGAACAGAATGTTGTTGAAAACGTTTCCAATCCACTTTTAGATAAAACAAACAGAATTGTTGCTAAAATAAACGATTTTAATACTCACAGAACTAATAACAGATTATATGCAGGAGGATTAACAAGTCCTGTTTCTACAACAAATAAAGTTGTTGATTATTCTGAATTGCTACAAGATTTGCATAACAGTTTCCAAAAAACAAACGGAGTACAAGAGCTTTTCAGCTCCATTCACAAGATTTTCACCGAAAGAATGGACTGCAATTTCACTGCGTTTGGACTTTTCCACGAAAAATCCAAATGTATAAATTTAAAATTGTATTCAAAAAGAGGAGATACTTATTCTTCTAAGATTTTCATGTCAGATGAAACAAACCCTGTCATTGAAGCGTTCAAAAACTCAATGGCTGTTTCTCACGACGACATCAAATTTTTGAGCATACCTTATATCCAAAATTCATCAGCTTTTATTTTGCCTATGATGTCAATTAATCAATGTATTGGTGTAATGATTTTAGGCAAAGAAAGTTTTGATTTGAACGTAACTTTATTAGAATTTTTCACAAATCACTTAGCTATGTATTTACATAACGCTGAGTTATATACAAAAACAAACAAATACGCAAATACAGATACCTTAACATCATTGTATAATCACAGAGGTTTCCAAGAGGTATTGTCTTCTGAAATTCAAAAAGCAGAAGAAAATAAAACCTCTTTATCTATTGTTATGCTTGATGTAAACAACATTTCCAAAATAAACAGAGAGCTTGGTCACGCAAAAGGTGATGAAATCATCAAACTTTTGGCAGAAAAAGTTAAACAAAACATCAGACCGTCAGACTGTGCAGGTCGTTATGGTGGTGACGAAATTTGTATTATTATGCCAAACACAAATACTTCTGAAGCGAAATATTTGGCAGAGTATATTACATACTGTTTGTCATGTTGTTTTGTTGATGATGTTGGCCCTGTAAAAGTTTCCGTTGGTATTTCAACATACCCTGAATGTACAAAAGATCAAGAAAAATTGTTAATTTTAGCAGAACAAGCAATGTACATTTCACAAGCAAAAGGCTACAAAGAAGGAATGTCTGCAATTATCAGCTCTAGTGATTTCAATTTCTGGGATGACGTTGCATTGCATTCATTTGCAGAAATTTTAACCAAACGTCACGCACAAATTGGTATAAACTTTGAAGAAGAACTTTTGAATAAATTCCATAACGAACAGATTATTTCACACAACCACCTTATGGAAATGGCAACATCATTAGCTGGTGCTATTGATGCCAAAGACCCTTATACAAAAGATCACTCGACTTCTGTATCAAGATATTCAGAAGCCTTAGCGAGAGCTGCAAATTTACCGGAAGAAGACGTTCAAAGAATTGCTCTTGGTGCATTGTTACACGACGTTGGTAAAATCGGTATCCCAGAAAGCGTCTTGAAAAAACCTGATAAATTGTCAGATGACGAATGGGAAATCATGAAACAACACCCTACAATCGGTGCTGAAAAGGTACTTGAACCAAACGAAGCATTGAGGGATTTAATCCCTATTGTTAAATACCACCACGAAAGAGTTGATGGTAAGGGTTATCCTGAACAATTAAAAGGTAAAGATATTCCACTTGCAGCAAGAATTGTATCTGTTGCAGATGCTTACCACGCATTAGTTAGTGATAGACCTTATCGTAAAGGTATGCCTATTGAAAAAGCATGTGAAATATTGAGAATGGGATCAGGAATTCAATGGGATGCTGATTTAGTAAGATTGTTTATTTCTATCGCTCCATCATTAACAACAAGTGTCTAAAAATCTATAAGGTCTTTAACTGAAACTTGCAAATTTTCTGCGATATCAATTAACAACCCCAAGCTGACACATCTTTTTGCGGTTTCAATTTTCGCCAAAGTATGTAGCCTAAAAGAGAACAGTTTTGAAGGTTTTAATGACAAAAAGTATTAAAACAAATGAAAGGAAAAAAGTTATGAAAAAAAACTGTAAAAAACTTGATCACTTGGTCACCTAGTCACTTGATCACTTCCCCAAAATCTGCTTCTACTTTGGCAAATAATGATTCGACTTATGGTTGCGCTACAACTACTGGCTTTGGTAGTGGTGCATATTGTACTAAGTTAATTCAAATGAACAATTGGGAAATCCCAAATGATTATTCGTATAGTTTTTAATTTGACTTTTTTAAAAGACTCTTAAAAGAGTCTTTTTTTTGTGATTTTTTCAAAACATCAATAGAACGTATGATTTTATTTTTTGCATGCTCTGCTAATATAAAACCATACTCCTTAGAGACTAAGATACACATATCCCTAATCAACAGCTATGCACCTCAGTACATAGCTTTTTTTTGTGCTACAATTTAATTATGTTTGATAACTTAAGCGAAAAACTTCAAAATATAATTTCAAAAACACGTGGTACAGAGCTTAATCAAGATAATATGCAAGAGGCTTTACGTGAGATTAGACGTGCGTTGTTAGATGCTGATGTAAATTTACGTGTTGTAAAAGCCTTTATTTCTGCAATTAAGGATAAAGCCGAAGGACAGAATGTTCTTCAGGGAGTTAATCCCTCACAACAATTAATCAAAATTGTTAATGATGAATTGGTTGAGCTTTTAGGTAAAGAACAAAAACCTTTGAATTTGTCAGGACATCCAACTTTAATTATGATGTTAGGCTTGCAGGGTTCTGGTAAAACAACTTCTTCTGCAAAACTTGCAGTTAAATTAAAAAAAGAAGGCAAAAACCCTTTGTTAGTTGCATGTGACGTGTATCGTCCTGCTGCAATTTCACAATTAAAAACTTTAGGGCAAGAAATTGGTTGCGAGGTTTTTTCTATTGACGGTTCACAAGATGTAAAAAATATTGTTCAAAGTGCAATTGACTACGCTAGAGAATATGGTTTTAATGTATTAATTTTAGATACAGCAGGTCGTTTGCAAATTGATACCGATATGATGGCAGAATTGTTGATTATTGACAGAATTTTTGCACCACATGAAAAACTTTTAGTAATTGATTCAATGACAGGTCAAGAAGCAGTAAATGTTGCTGAAAACTTTGACGCTCAAATTGGTTTGACAGGTTTAGTTTTAACAAAATTAGACGGTGATAGCCGTGGTGGTTCAGCATTATCTGTTGTTTATTGCACAGGAAAACCTATCAAATTAACCGGTACTGGCGAAAAATTACATGCTTTAGAAGATTTTTATCCTGAACGTATGGCAACTCGTATCTTAGGTATGGGTGACATTGTTTCTTTGGTTGAAAGAGCCCAGGAAGTTTTTGATGAAAAATCTGCCCGTGAACTTGAAGAAAAAATGGCAAAAGCTGAATTTACTTTTAATGACTTTTTAAAAATGCAAAGCCAAATTAAAATGATGGGTTCTATGGATCAGATTTTGGGAATGATTCCAGGGATAAAAATTTCAAAAGATGACAGAGAAAAAATTTCTCACCGTGGTGAAAAAGAATTCAAAAAAATTGAAGTGTTTATTCAAAGTATGACCCCAGAAGAACGTGCAAATCCTGATTTATTGAACACCAGTCGCAAAAAACGTATCGCAAAAGGTTGTGGTATGGACATGCACACCGTAAACCTTTACATCAAACAGTTTGAACAAATGCGTTTGATGATGAAAGGTATGAACGACATGAAAAAAATGATGGGTGGTTTTGGCGGAAAAATGGGTAAACACGCAATGACCAAAGCTATGTCTATGATGAGAAAATTTAGATAGTTTTCTAAAATCCTGTTTTATGCTAAAATTATATTATGATTAAAGAGTGGAGGATTAAGGAAGATAATTCTAATGAAAAGTCTTTAGTAAAAAGACTTCTATTTTCTCGTGGAATTAAAACTGAACAGGAAATTTATGATTTTCTTCACCCTTTAGAAACAAAAGTTTCACCACCTGAAGTTTTTTCTGATATGGAAAAAACTGTTAAACGATTATCTTCTGCAATAGATAATAATGAAAAAATTATTATCTATGGTGATTTTGACGCTGACGGTGTAACTTCAACCTCACTTTTATACAGAACTTTTAAGTTTTTAGGTGCTGACGTTAATTATTTTATTCCAGACAGAGATAAAGAAGGTCATGGTTTTGACACAAAAGCCCTGGTTAAAATTATGACAACTGTAAAACCAAAAGTTATAATTTCGGTGGATTGCGGTATTAGTGATGTTGATGCAGTTAATTTTATAAATAGCTTTAAAATAGATGTCATTATCACTGACCACCACGAAGCACCTGAAGTTTTACCAAATGCTTATGCAATTATTAACCCAAAAGCGCCAAACGCTTTAGTAGAAACGCTTACAACAAAAGAAATTGAAAGTATGACTTCTCTTGCTGGTGTTGGGGTTGCTTTTAAAGTTGCTCAAGGGCTTTTGAGTTATTATAATAAAATTGAATTTGTATATGATATTTTGCCTTATGTTGCAGTTGGAACTATTTCAGACATTGTTCCTTTAGTTGGTGAAAACAGATATTTGGTAACAAAAGGTTTGGAATTAATTTCTAAAGGTAAACACTATGGGCTTAAAAGACTTTTAGAAAGTGCTGGCTACTCTCCTGAAAAAGGAATAACTTCAGAAAATATTGCTTTTGGTGTAACTCCAAGAATTAACGCTTCGGGTCGTCTTGATACTGTTGAAGATGCTATAAATCTTTTGATTTCTGATAATAAACAAGAAATCGAAAAATCCATAATGTCTTTAAACGAATTGAATAAAGTTCGTCAAACACTTTGTCAAGATACGTTTTTAGAAGCTGATGAAATGTACAAAAAAGAAGGAAATAAAAATTCCGCTATTATTTTGTACAAAGAAGGTTGGCATATCGGAATTATTGGGATTGTTGCAGCAAAACTTGTTGAAAAATATCACAAACCAACATTTTTAATGACTTATTCTGACGAAACAAAAATGTACAGATGTTCGGCTCGTGGTGTTGATGGAATTTCATTGTATGAAGTTATATCAGAAAATTCAGATTTGTTAGACGGTTTTGGTGGTCATACACTTGCGGCTGGATTATATTTCTCTGCAGAAAAAAGTTCTTTTAATGATGTTAAAACTGCTTTAAACAAAACTATAAAAGAAGTTTTGAACGGTAAAGAATTGAAACCTTTTATTGATATTGATTTAGAAGTTTATCCAAATGATATTAGTGTAGAATTAGTAGAAGAAATCTCTCAACTTGAGCCTTTTGGAGCATCAAACCCAAGTCCTGTTTTTGCAATGAAAAATTTAAAAATTAAACAAAAAAGATTAATGGGAGAAAACAAAGATCATTTGAGGTTGACGGTTCAATCAGGCAATTATGAATTTAATTGTATTCGCTGGCAACAGGGTGATATTGCCCTTGTTGAAGGAGATATGATGGATGTTGCTTTTCATCCTCAAATTAATGAATTCAACGGAAATATTAGCGTTCAATTAATTGTTGATGATATCCATAGTGAGCATTTAAAAGACGAAGAAAAAGAAGAAAATATTGGTGTAAAACTTTTTGACCACAGAAAAAAAACCAATATTTTACCTTTAGTTAATGATTACGTTAAAAATTCAAAACAAAATATTATGATTTTTGCCGAAAGTAAAGCAGTGAAAGATTCTCTTGCTCCTTTTAAGTTTTTATCGGATAAAATTTTTAATCGAATTAATCTTACATCTTGTGATAGTTTAATGTTCTTTGATTATCCTGCTGATAAGGAAACTTTTGACAGGATTTTAGAAGAAACAAGCCCTGCATCTATACATTTTATGAACTACGAAATCAAAAATCTTTGCGATAAAGATTTTTTAACTACATTTATCAAAATGCTCAGATTTGCTTGTAACAACAATAATGGAAAAGTTGATTTGTTGCGTTGTTGTAGTGCTTTAGGTTTGTCTTACGAAACCATTTTAACTCTTTTAGATCTTTTTGAAGAAATTAATTTCATAAAAGTTTTTGAAAAAAATGAGGAGTTTTATTTTCTTGAATTATCAGAAATAAGTGATTTGTCTGTTGTTTTAAGCCATGAAAAATATCTTGAAGTTAAATCTTTAATAGAAGATTGCAGGAATTTTCAAAAAAATCTTTTGGAATGTGACCTAACCTCTTTAGAACTTGTATAATCTTTAAAATATGATATACTTAAAATGAACAAAAACTTTTTTAGATCGTTATATGTTTGTAGGAGAAAGAATATGAAAAAAATATTATCAATAATTGCAATTTTTGGATTTTTAACAGGAATTCAGGCATTTGCAGATGATGCGGTTGATGCCAAAAACTTTTTTAACAGTTACGTAAATGCTGCAAACACTTATAGTCCAACTATTCCTGATTTTTATTCTCCAAATGCAAAAATTATCAGACAAGTTGTAAAACCTAATGGCGAACTTGTTAATGCAAGCACCGACACGTCAACGTATATGAAACAATTGAAACTTGGTCAGGCAACTGCAAAATTAAGAAAATACAAAAACGAATACAGAAATATTTCTGTTGAAAAAGTTGCAAATGGTTATAAAGTTTCTGCAGAAAGACAACCAAGCGGCGAAACTTATTGGTTAAAAACTTATCAAGTTGTTCAAAAACAACCAGATGGTTCTTGGAAAATAGTAGAAGAAATGATGCAAACAAAAGTGCAAACTTTCTTGAAATATGCAGATAAAAAATAAGAGAAAATTATGTCAAATTTTAGATTTTTAACAGCTGGTGAAAGTCATGGAAAGGCTCTAACTGCAATAATCGAAGGTTTACCGTCTGGGTTTGAAATTAGCCCAGACTTTATCAATGAAGAACTAAAACGTCGTCAACAAGGATACGGCAGAAGTTCTCGTCAACAACTAGAAGCGGATATTGTTGAAATTACTGCAGGTATAAAAAACGGCAAAACTACTGGTGCGCCTGTTTGTCTTGTTATTTACAACAAGGATTTTTCTGAAAAACCAGCATTTACAAAATATCGCCCTGGACATGCTGATTTTGCTGGTAGTGAAAAATATAATCTTGATGATTTGAGAGATGTTTTAGAGCGTGCAAGTGCAAGAAAAACCGCAATTGAAGTTGCCGTTGGTGCGGTTGCAAAACAAATACTTGAAAAGTTTGATATTTGTTGTTCTTCTAAAATTTTGCAAATAGGAAACGCCACAGAAAACTTTGAAGAAGAAATAGACAAAGCAAAGGAAAATGGTGATTCTTTAGGTGGAAAATTTGAAGTTGTTTTCAAAAATCTTCCCATTGGTTTAGGTTCACATGTTCATTGGGACAGAAACCTTGACGGCAAAATAGCTCAAGCAGTTATGAGCATTGGTGGGATTAAGGTTGTTGAAATAGGTGAAAATCCTTTAGGCAAAATGGGTTCTGAATATCATGATGAATTGTTTGTAGAAAATGGTAAAATTTACAGAAAAACAAATAATGCTGGTGGTATTGAAGGTGGAATGACAAATGGTGAAGATTTGGTTGTTCGTGCAGTTATGAAACCAATTCCAACTATGGTTAAACCATTGAATACTGTTGATAAAGCATCTTTTGAACAATGTGAAGCGCATTTTGAAAGATCAGATACTTGTGCCGTTGAATCTTGTTCTGTTGTTGCAGAAAATAGAATTGCGTGCGTTTTATTAGACGAATTTTTAAACAAATTCGGTGGCGATAGTTTAAAAGAAATTGAGGATAGACTATGACAAAAAAAAGGTTTTTAGAACGGTTTGAAAATTACAAACTTGCTCTTAAAAATATAAATGAAACTTTTGATCATATAAAAAAGCATGGAATAAACAAAATTTATACAATGGCTCTAATCCAGGCTTTTGAAATGGTTTTTGAACTTGCGTGGAAAACTTTGAAAGATTATTTGGAATTTGAAGGAATAAACACAGATACTCCAAGAGAAACTTTAAAAACTGCTTTTTTGAGAAATATAATTACTGACGGTGATGTTTGGATTGAAATGATGGAAGCAAGAAATAAAACTTCCCACACTTATCGAGAAGAATTGGCAAATTCAATTGCTTTTGAAATTACTGAAAAATTTATTCCTTTGTTAAATAATTTAGAAAGTATATTAGCAGGAAAAACAAATGAATAACTTTGGTTTCACAGATAAAACAACAAATTTACTAACTGATTTTTTCAAAAGATATTCAAAAATTAAAACTGTTATTATTTTTGGATCAAGAGCAACTGGTGATTACAAGCCTTCTTCAGATGTAGATTTTGCTATTTTAGGAGAAAATATTGATTTTAAATTTATTCAACATATTTCTTCTGAAATTGATGAACTTTCTACTCCTTATATGTATGATATTGTTGATTACAATTCTATAACAAATGATGCTTTGCGCAATAATATTGATAAATTTGGGAAAGTTTTCTACAAAGAACAATAGTATTCTTTCAAAATTTGAGCATCTGTTTCAATGTTTGGACTTTCGCACACAACTGCACCTTTTACTCCAAAATCTTTCATGACTTTGAGTAAATCTTTGTAATTCATATCCGAATCTTCTAAGTTTAGGTGATGTTTTTCACCTTTGGCAGAATATTCAATACCTGCAATATGTGCGTGGAAATTTTCCAGCGCAAAGGTTCCGAGTTCTGTTCCAATTCTATCGAGAACATGTGCAAATTCATCATATGTATTGTATTCACCAGCAGTTCTTGCGTGAATGTGTGAAAAATCTACACAAGGTAAAACTTTTTCAAATTCTTTTGAAAGTCTGATTATCTCTTCAAAATCACCCCATTGAGTAGCTTTTCCTGTAGTTTCAGGTCTAATCCATACATTGTTAGATTTTCCTAGGGCGTTTATAATTCTTTGGGTTTGTTTTTGAACTTGTTTATATACTGTTTCTTTATCCATTCCCATATAAAATGCTGCATGATAAGTTATACTATATGCTCCGACTTCGTTTCCAACTTGTGCGGTTTCAATAATTCTTTGAACGCTTGCATCAATTTTTTCTTCTTCTTTTGAATTAAGGTTAACATAAAAAGGGGCATGTGCAGTCAAAATCAAATCTTTTCCATTTTCTTTTACAAAATCTTTTGATTTATCAGAAATTCTAACACCATGGACAAATTCCATTTCCATTCCGTCAAGATTTAATTTTTTCAATATATCGAACGCTTCAGGGTAACTTCCTTTTCCTGTTGCAAGTGGCATTCCAGCAGTCAAAAAGTTTAATTTTTCCATTATACTTTAACCTTTAACATAGATTCTAAAATTTCTGCACATTCTGATACAAATTTTGAACAATGCGCTTTTTTGTTCATTGGAAGGACATCTTTTGACAAAATTCTGCAACAAGTAACTTTGTTTATTTTCTTGAATTCTTCCATAAATTCGGCTGCTTTTTTGCGAGCAACAACTTCATTTCCTTTTGAGTTATCACGTCCAAAATTATAACCCAAGATCATTTGAGAAGCAGCTACTGCGCCACACAAACAACCTGATGACATTCCACCAGAAAATGTTGTTGCACAAGGTAATAGTTCTTTAGAACACAAACCTTCATCAATTGCTGCCTGAATTATGCTCTCAGAACATGAATAACCATTATTAAAATAACTTACAGCTTTCTCTTTCATAGTTATATGGTAGCTTAAATATTATTTTTTTTCAATTTTAAATTTCTAAATCTCTGAATATCAATAATTCGTGAGGTTCATAACCAAATGCTTTTGCTAATTTTTCAACAACATCAAGAGTTGTAGATGATAAATCTCTTTCAATATTAGTTAAAGTTGTTCTACCAATACCTGCTTTTTCTGCCAATGTTTCTTGTGACCAATTTCTTTTTATGCGTTCAAACTTAATTCTTATTCCAAATTTACTTGATAATGTTGATATCTCACTCATAATGTCAATATATTAACAGTTTGACAAAACTAGCGCAATACTTTATTATATACATATAGTTATTTTAATGACTATATGTATATGATTTTGTGAATATAGGAGAAAATTATGACAAAAAGATTCGGTTTTACTTTAGCTGAGGTATTGATTACTTTGGCAATCATTGGCGTTGTTGCAGCAATGACTATTCCGACTCTTGTTGCAAATTATCAAACAAGAGCTTGGAATACTTCTGCAACTGTATTCGATAGAAAACTAACAGAAGCCTTAAAAGTTATGAATACTCAAGGCACTTTAGCTGGTTTAAAAACTACAGAAAACTTTGTTGAAGAATTATCTAAACATTTAAAAATAATTAAAACTTGTACTAACGATAAATTAATGGA
>SUTY01000021.1 GCA_015152455.1 Cyanobacteria bacterium SIG32 | reverse complement strand
TGACTTGAGTAATTCTTCTTTTTCCTGAACTGTATAAGGTTTTCTTTTCATCTTTACCTCCTTATATATTAAAACCCTAAAACCATCTTTTTTTTTCTTTGTCTAGTTTTAGGGTTTCAGTTCAATATGGACTCTTTTTTAATGGCGGGAACGACGAGGCTCGAACTCGCGACCTCATGCGTGACAGGCATGCGCTCTAACCAACTGAGCTACGCTCCCATTCGGCTTTTTGTCTTTCGACAAGTCTTATTATAAAATGCTGAAAAATAAATTGCAATAGTTTTTTTCAAAAATCTTTTATAAAAAAGGCTCGAATTAATCGAGCCTTTCCTTTTTAACTATTTGTATAATGGAGCAAGTTTCTTAGCTTGTTGAGGAATTACTCCTTCTTCGATTGGGAGATATACTCTGTAATCGATTTCTGGGAAGCAATTGTCAATGCTTTCGATTTCTCTTAACTCGTCTTCATTAATGTTTCCACTTTCGATCATGTCACAGATTTTTTCAAATCTTTCTACGTGTTCTCTGAATCTATCTGTTGCATAATCTTTTGCTTGCCATGTTGTAATCAAGAATGGCCAATCTGAACTTTGTAATAACAAGTTTTCTCTTGCCATTTGATTTAAAGCTCTGTGTAACAATTTATCTTGTGGAACGTTTTCGTATTTTTCTGCAATTGAAGTTGCACGTTTTTCACAAGAGTGAATAATTGGCCACATCCATTCAGTTAAATGGTTGTTCCATACGTAGAAGTGTCCGCCTGCACCCCAAGAGCTTTCTGGGATTTGAATTGCTTCTGTTGGTGGGTGCGCGTGTAAATATTCACCAGCGGTCATTCTTTGTACTTCAGGAATGTATGCGTTGAATTTTTTGATTACTTGTTTAATAAATTCAACACCTTCAAACCACCAGTGTCCAAACAACTCAGTATCGAATGATACCATTACTAAGCCTTCTTTACCACCATGTGCCATTTTATAGTCGTTTAACAAGTGATAAATCATTGTTGTATAGTGATCAGAATTTTCATTGATTTTATTCAATGCCAATACTGGATCGTATAACATTTTATCTCCCAAATCAGTTGTAGGAGATGTTATTCTCCAATAGTGCATGCCTGATTTGTCATCTTTTTTGTGGAATTCTCTAAAGCAGCCGTCACCAGGGTAACCGTCAGCAGCTGACCATACTTGATAACCGGCTCTGTCGTTACGTCCCATTACTGCAACTTGTGCATCTGGTAACCAGTATGCTGAATATGTGTCATATCCTGTTGCTTCACGTTCAGGAAGTGGAATGTATTCAATGTTACCGTAAACACCGATTACACGTCTGTTACCAATTGAATTACCACCTTCAATTACGTGTGATTCTGTAAAGAAGTATTCAATATCATTGTTTTGAAGTGTTACTTCAATAGCTGGTCGCCAATGTTTTTGTCCGTCTTTACCTACATATTCATAACCTTGTCTGTATGCACATTCAGGTAACCAACAACCTTTTGCTTTTTTACCAAACAATCTTTTTGTTGTGTCTGAACCAACTTTGAATTGTGCGTTCAAGTTGTTGTCAGTTGCTAACAATGGTGAAAATCCGTGTGTGGCACCTGATGTTGTAATTTCAATACATCCTAGGTCTTGATATTTTTTGAAAGCTGCAACCAAATCCATTCCATATTTGTTTATGAATGAATCTTTAATGTGATTGAACCAATCAAAATAATATTTAGCCAAGTATTTCAAGTGTTGAGAGTGTGCAACTTTTGGATCAGGATATCTGTCCAAATCTTTTGCAACCTTTTCAATTCTTGAATCTAAATATTTAACGAAACCATGCTTTAGGTGTTCGTCATTCAATTGCTCTGCCAAAATCGGTGTGATACCAACTGTTAATTTGGCTTTAACCCCCTCGTCATACAATTCTGAAATTGCATTCAAAAGAGGAACATATGTTTCTGCCATACATTCATATAAGTTTTCTTCCCCAAAAGGCCACATACCGGCTTTTCTATAATAAGGAAGGTGACTGTGTAACATGAATACAAATTGTCCTACTGACATTTTTGCCTCCGTTTCTCTGAGTTATTACACACTATAACCCAATTTTATCTATTATATATATAGCACAAATTACTAAAAAATATAACCCTTAAGAATTAGTTCTTTTGAATAATTTTACAATTATTAATATAACTCCGTAATATTATATGTAACAAAATTTTAAAGAAAATTAGAAAAAAGAAAATTAATGACAAAAAAACAAGTTTTTGCGTTTTACATTGCACATAATAAAGCAGAAAGGATGTTATATGGCAGTAAAATTGGACTTTACAAAAGGACGTAGAACAGTTGCAGAACTAGCTCGTGAGTTATCAGATAACGGTAAAAAAGTTAATTTAAAAAAAGTTGCGGCAGGACGTGACATGATGGTTTCTTCACTTGAAACTGCAGATGGTTCAACTATCAAATTATTAGAAAATTATGATGAAGTTGATGTAATCGTAATGAAAGACGGTAAAGTTTTAACTGCAAAAGGAAAATTTGTTGCTGATGAAGAAGCTGCAAATGATTTAGCGTCAGAAGCAATATGCAGAATTGCAAATCACGCAGTTGAAGGTAAAGATTTGCACGTAGATTTCTGGGCTTAACAATCTCTTGCAAAAATATTTTTTTTATATAAAATAATAATTACTCACATCCTCAGAGTATCGGCAGCCTCATTAACTGCCACAAGAACTTGAAAGGAAAACTAAAAATGGCAAATATTAAATCTGCTAAAAAAAGAGTATTAATCGCTGAAAAAAACAGAGTTAGAAACGTAGCTTTCAAAACATCTATCAAAACTGCGGTTAAAAAAGTGTTAGAACTTGCAAAAGGTGAAGACAAAGAAGCATTAAACAAGGCTATCTCAAGAGCTTACCAACTATGCGACAAAGCAGTATCAAAAGGTATCTTACACAAAAATACTGCCGCTAGAAAAAAATCAAGATTGACACTTGCTGTTAACAAATTAGCAAAATAATTATTAAAAGCCTTAAAAAAGCACCCGAAAGGGTGCTTTTTTATTTATATAATTTTTTTGACAATATCTTCAGCAGTTATTTTTAAACAATTTAATTCTTTGCAAGTTGTTTGGCGTCTTTCCCAAAGGCAAGGTTTTAAAGGACAATCGTCATTGATTTTTATTGCTGTTACACTTGGTGGAATGAGTTTTTTGTCATCAGTCGGACCAAATATTGCATAAGTTTCAGTTCCTATTGCTACTGCAATGTGTAGAGGTGCAGAATCTGAGCATAGAAATTTCTCAGCTTTACCAATAAGTTCAGCCAGTTCTCTTAAATTTTTTGTTTGTCCATATACGTTGGTAAACGATTTGTTATTATGAACTTGTTTCAAAATTTCTTTTATGCATTCATCATCATCAGGACCACCTGCTAAAATAACTTGTTTTCCGTTCTCTAATAACAAATTAATAGTTTCTGCCCAGGTTTGAGGTGTAATCGTTTTAATCATTCCCTTTTGAATGCTCATTTTGCTGACACCTGGGTGAACTAAAACTGAATTAGGGATTTTTTCTTGATTTGCGATATCTATTTGTGGTAATTCGGTAATCGTATTTGCAATTGGTGAAACTAAATCGTGATACATTTTTACAGCATACTGATTTTTGTTTAAAGGTACGGCTTTAGTTAATAATTTTTGACTTAATTTACCTGTGTCGTATCCGTATTTTTTTTTGATTCCAGTAAGCCAAAGAATTATGCTCATAAATTTATTTCCGCCAGCCGTAATAGCTAAATCGAACTTGCCAAAACGTGCTTTGAAAATAAATTTTAGTAATTCAATATATTTATTTTTATTTTTTATGTCAACTAAAATTAATTCATCAATAATACTTGTTAAATCTTTGATGCTTTTGCTTCTTGGTTCTAATGCAAGAGTGATATAAGCGTGAGGGAATTCCTTTTTTAATGAAATTAATGTTGGTAAGAATAAGATTTCATCACCAATTCCTCCAAAATTTATCGCAAGTATTTTGTTAACTTTTTCCATAATTTAATTATAACTCAAAAATTTGTAGTATAATTAGCTTATGGTAAATAAGGTAACGACTGCAACTGTAATTGGTTTGAATGCGTACGAAGTTTCTGTAGAAACTGATGTACAGAATGGTTTGCCAAGTTTTTCAGTTGTTGGGTTGCCAGATACTGCAATTACGGAAGCTCGTGATAGAGTGCGTTCGGCTGTGAAAAATTCAGGGTTTTCTTTCCCAAAAACAAAAATTATTATAAACCTTGCGCCAGCAGATTTGAAAAAAGTCGGAACAAGTTTTGATCTATCTATGGCAATTGGACTTTTGATTGAAGAAGAAGTTTTAATGCAAGAAAATGTGAGGGAGTATGCGTTTATTGGGGAACTTTCTTTGAACGGTGATTTAAGAGGTGTTCGAGGGGTATTGCCAATTGTTATAGGATTAAAAGAACTTGGTATAAAAAATGTAATAGTGCCAACATCAAATGCTAAAGAAGCTGCGCTTATTGATGGTATAAATGTTTACGGTGCAGATTGTTTGAATGATGTCGTCAATCATTTTATTGAAACACCACTAAAGCAATTTAAAATAGATATTAATTCATATTTGGCAGATTTGAATGAGCATTTTGAATACGATTTTAAAGATGTAAAAGGACAACAAAAAGCAAAAAGAGCTTTGGAAATTGCAGCGGCAGGTGGACATAATTTATTAATGATTGGTTCACCTGGGTCAGGTAAAACCTTGATGGCAAAATGTTTTGCATCAATTTTGCCACCGTTAGAATTATCAGAAGCATTAGAATTAACCAAAATCTATAGTATTTGTGGTTTGCTATCTGGTGATAATCCATTAATGTGTAAGCGCCCATTCAGGACAGTTCACCATACGGCATCTCCAAATGGTATTATAGGTGGCGGTAGTAATCCTATGCCTGGGGAAATAACATTGGCGCATAGAGGCGTGTTATTCTTAGATGAAATGGTTGAATTTCCGAGAAATGTTTTGGAGGTTTTACGTCAGCCTATTGAAGACGGTGAAATTGTCATATCAAGGGCAAAACATTCAATCAAATATCCGGCTAATTTTATGTTGTTAGGTGCAATGAATCCTTGTCCTTGTGGATATTTGGGTGACAAAGAAAAACAATGCACTTGTTCAGAATTTATGGTTAACAGATATTTGGCAAAATTATCTGGACCTTTGTTGGATAGAATTGATTTGCAGATAGATGTTCCAAGACTTTCTGCAAAAGAACTTTTAAATATAGATGAAAATACAGAAACTTCTGCTCAAATTAGGGAACGTGTTATCAGAGCCAGAAAAATTCAGGCAAATCGTTATAAAAATGAAAATATTTTAACAAATTCAGAATTAACCTCCGAATTAGTTAAAAAATATTGCCAAATAGATGAAGATTCAAAAGCAATTTTCAAAACCGCTATTATAAAATATCAACTATCAGGACGTCGTTATGACAGAACATTGAAACTTGCACGCACAATTGCCGATTTAGATGGAGCTGAAATTATTGGGCAAAAGCATTTAATGCAGGCTTTGCAGTATAAAATGTTTGATAAAGATGAATTAAATATCTAGGTTTAGCTTAGGTTTATCTAATGGTTTTACGTCATCAACATATGTAGCATCTGGAATAATTTCTTTGATTTGTTTGCCGACGTAGGTATCAACTCCACGTTGACCGCCATCTTTTCCTACAATTCTGAAGGATTTACCGTCAAAAACATAAGCTACTTGTCCAAAATTTAAACTATCAGCAATTTCTTGAGAAGTTTTACTTGTGTTATCAAGATGTATAACTTCAGCAAATTCGTTCAATTTTTTCACAATTTTGTCATGATTGCAAAAACGAGGCAATTTTGTTGATCCGAAGCTAAGATTTGATGAATTGACACTATTCATGATGTTTGCACACACCTTTCTTTTTATAAGCATATATGTAAAATATGCTGAATATAAAAATTGCCTTAATTATGATGAGTGTTAAGATGTGTTAAGTTGTTAGATGTAAAAATCCTGCTAAAATCCCAAAAATGGCAGAAACCCCAAGATAGAATAAAGGATCATGTTTTTTATGCTTACTTACAAAAAATAGCAAAAGTAAAAATGCCATTCCTGGAGTGTTAATATTATTTGCGAACATATCAATACCTACAGCTGCTAAAAGACCACAACCTGCTGGTTTTAATGCGTAAATAGCAGCTTGAACGTGTTTGTTAGATTTGAATTGTTCTAGTATTTTTGAAATTATTAAAATAATTACAAAAGAGGGTATGACAACCGCCGTTGTTGCAATTAATGCACCTAAAATTCCTGATGTTGTAAATCCTGCATATGTTGCAACATTTACTCCAACTGGCCCCGGAGTAATTGAAGAAACCGCAATCATATCTGTTAATTGTTGTGTCGTAAACCATTTTTGAGTTTCTGCCATATGGTACAAAAATGGCAAAGTTGCATATCCGCCACCGAATGAAAATAAACCTATATGAAAAAATTGTAGAAAGAGGTTAAGATAAATCATTTTCTCCTCCTATCATTTTTTTTAAGTGTTCAAAAAGATTTGAACGATATAATATACCTGCAATAATTGCACAAATTATAATTAAAGCAGGTGAGGTTTTAAAACAGGCAGACATAATAAATGTTGTAATAAAAACAACGCAGGTGAATTTGTCTGTGATACTTTTGTTCCACATTTCTTTGGTTGCTAAATAAAGTAACATAATGACGCCTATTCCCACACCCCAAAAAATATTTTGTACTATATTCATGCTGACAAGGGTTTGTAATAATGATGCCAAGAGTATAATAGCTAAAAATGCTGGAGTTATTACGCCTAAAATTGCGGCGATTGCACCTATGAAGCCTTTTAATTTATACCCTGTAAAAACAGAGATATTTGCCGCTATAATTCCAGGTACTGATTGGCTTAAAGCATAATATTCAACTAATTCGTCCGAATTTATCCATTCTTTTTTTTCTACAAGTTCAGATTGTAGTAGCGGTAAAATTACGTATCCACCGCCTAGAAGCATAGTCCCTACTTTAAAAAATGTTTTAAATATTGTGTAAAATGATTTATTCATTGTTTTTATTTTAGCATAAATATTCTTTATTGTAACAAAATCTTAATAAAAACATTTTAAAGGGGCAATTTGAAAGATTCAGTATTATTTCAAATTACAGAATAAATAAAAAGGAGATTTTTTAATGGAAACAAGACATTTCACATTCCCTAATGGTTGTCAAACAACATTATATAAAACAGGCAATACATTGTTATTAATGAATAGAGAAACTGGTAAAACCATAGCGTCTAAACATTACAATAAAGATGCTTCTATTAGCCGAAGTGCATACAATAATTTGTACCAAAAAATTCGTCAGTCCACAATTATTCCGGCATCAAAAGAAACTTTGGACAGAACTATGTTCGATATCGTTGATGGTCCATTGAGTATGCGTGGTGAGATTGATAGAGCAGGCAATGTTGTGGAATGCTGGAAAAATAATATAGGTGATGCGGTTGAAAAATTAGGACCTTTAGCTAAGAAAATATTAAAACGTATTTAATAAAAAAGACCTCAAAAGAGGTCTTTTTATTATTCATTTAATTTGGCTTTCAATCTTGCCATTGCTCTTGCAATTGCGGCTTCTGCACGTTTTGCATCTAGTTTTGCATCAGCTTCAGCGAGTCTAGCTTTTGCGCGTTCCAAAGCCTCTCGAGCTCTAACTTCGTCAATTTCTTTACCGCATTCAGCGCATTCAGTCAGTATAAGAGCTTCTTCATCCTTAAACTGAAAAACACCGCCCATAGTTGTAAAAAATCTGGAGTTTTTGTCTTGAACAACTTTAGTTACGCCGATATCTAGAGCCGTCATGTAAGGTATGTGACCTTTCAATATACCAAACTCTCCGTTGACACCTTTTGAATAGATTTCATCAACGTCTTCGTCAAAAACAACTCTTTCGTGTGTGATTATTTTTAAATGCATAATTTCTCCAAGTGATCAGGTGATCAAGTAATTTAGTGATCAAGTGATTTTATTGGTCACTTTGTCACTTCATTGTAATTTTTTAGCTTTTTCAACTGCTTCTTCGATAGTACCGACCATATAGAATGCTTGTTCAGGTAAATTATCGTGTTTACCTTCGATAATTTCTTTGAAGCCTTTGATTGTATCTTCAAGTTTTACGTATTTACCTGCGGTACCTGAGAATTGTTCGGCAACAAAGAATGGTTGAGATAAGAATCTTTGGATCTTACGGGCTCTGTTAACGGTTTCTTTATCTTCTTCAGACAATTCATCCATACCTAAAATTGCAATGATATCTTGTAATTCTTTGTATTTTTGTAAAATCTCAAGAACTCGTCTTGTAACGTTGTAGTGTTCTTCCCCAATAATATTAGGGTCTAATGCTCTTGAAGAAGATTCTAACGGATCAACAGCAGGATAGATACCCAATGATGCGATTTGTCTTGAAAGAACTGTTGAAGCATCAAGGTGAGAGAATGTTGTTGCTGGAGCTGGGTCAGTCAAGTCATCAGCAGGAACGTAGATAGCTTGAACTGAAGTAATAGAACCATCTTTAGTTGATGTAATTCTTTCTTGAAGTTCACCCATTTCTGTAGCCAAAGTCGGTTGATAACCTACTGCTGATGGAATACGTCCCAAAAGTGCAGATACTTCCGAACCAGCTTGAGTAAATCTGAAAATGTTATCGATAAATAACAATACGTCTTGTTTAGAAAAATCTCTAAAATATTCAGCTGCGGTAAGAGCTGAAAGACCAACTCTCATACGAGCTCCAGGTGGTTCGTTCATTTGTCCGTAGATAAGAGCAACTTTGTCGATAACGTTAGATTCTTTCATTTCGTTCCAAAGGTCGTTACCTTCACGAGTTCTCTCACCAACACCACCAAAAACAGATACACCAGAGTGTTCCATTGCAATGTTGTGGATAAGTTCCATAATCAGAACGGTTTTACCAACACCTGCACCACCAAATAAACCGATTTTACCACCTTTTTGATATGGTTGAAGTAAGTCGATTGCTTTGATACCAGTTTCAAGAATTTCAATCTCTGTATTTTGATCAACAAGAGCAGGTGATTTTCTGTGGATAGGAAGATATGTTTCTGCGTTAACTTCGCCCATTTCATCAACAGGATCGCCTGTAACGTTAAGAATTCTACCTAAGATTTCTTTACCAACAGGGATTTTGATAGGCTCATTTGTGTTAACAACTTTCATTCCTCTTTTTAATCCGTCAGTTGATGACATTGCAACGGTTCTTACCTTGTTGGATCCTAGCATTTGTTGAACTTCTGCAACTATTTTTGTACCATCTTCTGCAAAAATGTTTAATGCCGTATAAATTTCCGGTAATTCGCCTTGTTGAAATTCAACGTCAATAACCGGACCAATAATTTTTGAAATAACTCCCTCATTTTTTGTTAAAGTTTCCATCCTCTACCCCTCTTATTTTATATATGCCAATTATACTATAAAAATTGTTTTTTGTACAGATAAAATATATTGTAAATTAATTTTATATAAAGATATTAAATTATGACGTTTATGTTGTATAATATTCTCAAAAGGGAAAATTTATGCAACAAACTTTAGAGAGAAAACAAATTAAAAATATTGATTTCAACTGTGATTTAGCACAGAGCTTTGGGGTCTATAGAAATAATTCAGAATATAATTTATTAGACTATGTTAGTTCTGTGAATATTTCATGCGGATTTCACGCAGGAGATCCAGCTACAATAAAAGAAGCTATATTGGCTGCAAAAGAAAAAAATATTGTAGTTGGGGCGCACATTGGATTTGATGATATTCAAGGATTTGGATACCGTCCAATGGACTTGGATGAAGATGAAATTGAATCACTTGTTATGTATCAAGTTGGAGCATTGATGTCATTTGCTAAGGCTTATGGCTTGGAAATTGAACATGTACGTCCACATGGTGCTATGTATAAAATGGCTGCTGAAGATTTTACTTTTGCTTGTGCGGTTGCAAATGCAATTAAAAAATGTTCAAATTGGTTAGTTTATTATGGTGCATCAGGTGATGTTACTGAAAAAGTTGGCGAGTATGTAAATATCCCTGTTGCTCACGAAATTTGTTTGGAGAAATCTTATAATGATAACGGCTCTATTGATTTTACTGCTGACGACATTGAAAACACTAATGTTTCAATAAGCAGATTGAAAGAATTGTTAAATAACTCCCAAGTCATGAATAACGCTTGTGGAAAAACTGTTGTAAAAGCTGATACTATCCACTTTACAAATAGAATTTCCAATTCATTAGAGTTAATTAAGCAAGCTAGAGAAATAATTACACCTGTTCCTGTAAATTACAAAAATGCTTATGCTTCAGGTTGGGTAGAATAGGATTTTAATTTTAATGAAAAAAGTCAGATCATATATGAGAATACCTAGAGATGCAGGTTGGTTAATTCCAGGTCTGCAAGTTAAAAGATGGTTCGCTTTGATTCTTTTGGGAACTATTTTAATGACTATTGGGATTTTGATATTAATTGATATCAGACCAATATTTTATATTATGGAATTTATAAGACATATCGCCAGAATTGTTTCAACAGAATGGTTGGCATTTGGTATATGTATGTTTGGTGCAGCTTTATTTTTCAAAGGCTGGCAAAAAACAAATCTTTCAATCCTTGATTTGGGGAATGAAAAGGACAATGGTACGTTATTAGAAAATTTATACAGAAGAAGAAAATTAAACAGAGGACCAAGAATTGTTGCAGTAGGTGGTGGAACTGGTTTATCAATGCTATTGAAAGGCATTAAAAGCATTACAAACAACATTACTGCAGTTGTAACTGTTGGTGATGATGGTGGCAGTTCAGGACGTTTACGTGAAGAAATGGGTGTATTACCACCTGGTGATATCAGAAACTGTATTGCAGCTTTGGCAGATGACGAAGATTTAGTTACAAAGTTATTCCAATATCGTTTTAAAAATGGTGAAGGCTTAGAAGGTCATAGTTTTGGTAACCTTTTCTTATCAGCTCTTTGTTCAATTACAGGTGATATGGTTCGTGCAGTAAAAGAATCTTCTAACGTATTGTCAATTCGTGGCAGAGTTTTGCCATCAACTTTGGATGATATGAAACTCGTTGCTGAAATGGAAGATGGCAGAATTATTAAAGGTGAATCTAACATCCCAGAAGCTCATGGAAGAATTAAAAGACTTTATACCGATCCTAAAAATTGCAAGGCTCTAGATGATGTAATTACTGCTATTAAAGATGCTGAATTAATTATTTTAGGTCCAGGAAGTTTGTACACAAGTGTTATTCCAAACTTATTAGTTGAAGAAATTGCACAAGAAATTGCAAAATCAAAAGCTAAAAAAATATATGTATGTAATATTATGTCCCAACCTGGTGAAACTGACGGATACACTGTTTCAAATCACGTACAAGCATTAATGCAACACGCAGGAAGTACAAATATTATAGATGCAGTTTTAGTTAATGATTTCTTGCCGAAGAATTTGGCTGAAAAATATGAACAAGCAGGTTCATATCCTGTTTCTTTGGACTATGAAAACTTGAGGAAGTTAGGTGTAAGTCTTTGTTCTAAAAAACTTATTGAGGACAGTAAAGAAGGACTTGTTCGTCATAGTTCGAGCCGAGTTGCAAGAGCAATTTATTACTGGTACAGAAAAGTTTTACGTGATGGAAATGCTTCATTTTCTATTAAAACAGAAGAAAAACAGGAATGTAAAGTTTAATGGCTAAAAAAGTAACTGTAAATACTATTCAAAAAATTAAAGATAGTAATGAAAAATTTTCAGTATTAACTGCGTATGATTTTTCAACGGCAAAGTATTTTGATGAAGCTGGAATAGATATAATTTTAATCGGCGATAGTCTTGCAATGGTAGCATTAGGATATGATTCAACTCACAAAATTGGAGTTGAAGAAATGTCGATTTTTACAAAAGCTGTAGCTCGTGGGGTTAGTCGAGCAATGGTAGTGACTGATATGCCGTTTATGAGTTACAATATCAGCTTAGAATCTGCGTTAACTAACATTTGTAATATGGTTAAATATGGAGCAAATGCGGTTAAAATCGAAGGTTGTAGCGATTATATTTTAAGCGTTATCAAACGAAGTGTTGAATCTGGTGTTCCTGTTATGGGACATTTAGGATTTACACCACAATTTTTGAATACAATCGGTGGTTACAATATTCAAGGTAAATCATTTGATGCAACTTTAGCAATATTAGAACAAGCTAAAAAATTAGAGGAAGCTGGTGTGTTTTCTATTGTTTTGGAAATGGTCCCAGAAGAAAGTGCACAATTTATTTCTGAAAACTTAAAAGTACCTACAATTTCTTGTGGTGCAGGTAGATATTGCACAGGGCAAGTTATGGTATCTGATGATATGTTAGGGAAGTTTTCAGAGTTTAAGCCCAAATTTGCCAGAAAATATGGTGATATGAAATCTTTAATTTTAGAGTGTGCAAGGCAATATGATTCAGATGTAAAAAATGGAAAATTTCCATCGGATGATGAAGTTTTCAAATTGAGTGAAGATGAATTAAAACAACTTGAATTGCACCGCGGTGTAAAAAGTCATATTTCTTAATTATCATTAAAGTTTTTAGTTTAATATGTCGTATTTTTGTTTACTTGGGTAAACAAAAAGGACGTGTATGGAAATCCATTCAATAAGATCAAGAAGTATATGTGTGCCTTTGTCAATACCGACAGGAGGCATTGATGAGTTGCCTAAATGGATTCGAGATAAGTTGATTGCTTTAGGAATAAGTGTGCCTCAAAATATCACAGAAGAACAGGCATTGTTTTTGATAGATCAAAAAGAAAAAGAAATAAAAGAAAAAAAGAAAATAGAAAAAGCTCAAAAAAATAATCCTGAAAGTCATCTATATGAAGAACAAAAATTACTAAATTCACTGGATTTGATTTCCCAAAATAATAAAATTGCAATGGAAATGAACAAGAAGAAAAATCCTAAAATTAATTAAGCTAAATTTATGTTCGTGCTATTATGTGAAAAGAGAGGGATAATACTATGATTTTACACACAATAGCAGAAGTGAGAGAACAAATTAAAGAATGGAAGAAACAAGGTTTGTCTGTTGGGCTTGTGCCAACTATGGGTGCTTTGCACGCAGGACATAAAAGTTTAATTGATAAATCTGTTGAAAAATGTGATAGAACAGTTGTGTCTGTTTTTGTTAATCCTATTCAATTTGGACCAAGTGAAGATTTAGACAAATATCCCAGAACTTTAGACGCTGATGCTGAAATGTGTAAAAATGCTGGTGTCGATATTGTTTTTGCTCCATCACCTAAAGAAATGTATGGAGAAGGACATATTATGTCGAATGACTTTTTAACTTATGTAATTCCACCATATTTTTATGTCGATAAATTGTGTGGTAAATCCAGAATCGGACACTTTGATGGCGTTTGTACGGTGGTTAATAAATTATTTAATATTGTTCAGCCTGATTTTGCATTCTTTGGTCAAAAAGATGCTCAACAATTGATTATTATTAGGAAAATGGTTAATGATTTGAATATTCCTGTTGAAATAATTTCTTGTCCTATCGTGCGTGAAGAATCAGGATTAGCGCTGAGTTCAAGAAATAAATACTTAAATCCTCAAGAAAAAGAACAAGCATTAGCTTTAAGTAAAATTTTATATAATATAAAAGTTTGTTATGATAAAGGTGTTACAGATACAAGAGCCTTGTTTGAAACCGCATATGGTTTTTTGACACCTGCTCATAGTCTTGAATATCTTGATTTTAGAGATGAAAACGATTTGGAAGAAAAAACTGTTGCTGATGACAATACAAGAGTCTTTATTGCGGTAAAAATTGGTAATGTAAGGTTAATTGATAATATTTTATTGGGTGAAAATTAACCATTCTTTACATTCCATTTGACAATTAACATTTTTTTGTATATTATGGCTATACAGCCGCAGACAGTTGGTGGTCAGGGGGCAGGGTAAATGGAACTGGTTTAGGTTTCGGATATCGGATAAATCCCCAAAAGACCTTAAAGATAGCCAACCGAGGTTACATAAAGTCGAAATATATTAGTATCAACTTGTGTAAGATTTTGCGGTGAATTGCCAAAAAATCTTTTTTGGTTTTATAGGTCGATACAAAATAGTAAAGGAAAAAAACATGGCAACAAAAGCTTTCAAATCTGAAAAAATAGATGCTTTAAAAGCAAAAATTGAAAAAGCCCAAGTAGCTATTGTTACTGAGTACAAAGGTTACACTGTAGAAGAAATCACAAATCTTAGACGTGCTTTACAAAAAGATGGTGGCGACTATACAGTTGTTAAAAACACTTTGGCAAAAATTGCTGTTAAAGGTACTGAATACGAAGTTCTTACAGAAAAATTGACTGGTCCAATCGCATTGGCATTTGGTTTTAATGATCCTGTAAGTCCTGCAAAAGCAGTATCTAAATTTATCAAAGATACTAAAAAAGGCGTTATTATTGGCGCAGCTTTAGATGGTAAATTATTAACAGAAGCAGAAACAAAAGCATTGGCAGAACTTCCATCAAAAGAAGAACTTTACGCAAAAATGCTTGGTTGTGTCAACTCACCAGCTACTGGTATCGTTGGTTCAATCAATGCTGTTATGGCTTCACTTACAAGAGCTATTGCAGCTGTTAGAGATCAAAAAGCTGCATAGTCAGTTTGGTTGATAACAAAAAATTATTTAGTACACAAAACAAAAAACATAAAGGAGAAAAAAATGAGCGTAGAAGCAATTTTAGAATCAATTGAAAAATTAACATTATTAGAAGCAGCTGAATTAGTAAAAGCTATGGAAGAAAAATTCGGTGTATCTGCAGCAGCTCCAGTAGCTGTAGCAGCAGCTCCAGTAGCTGCAGCAGCAGAAGCAGCTGAAGAGGCTTCTGAAGTTACAGTAGTTTTGGCATCTGCTGGTGCTAACAAAATCGCTGTATTGAAAGAAGTTCGTGCTATCACAGGTCTTGGCTTGAAAGAAGCTAAAGATTTAGTTGATGGTGCTCCTCAAGCAGTTAAAGAAGGCGTTAAAAAAGAAGACGCTGAAGCTATCAAAAAACAACTTGAAGCTGCTGGTGCAACTGTTGAATTCAAATAAGAATCAGCTTGTACAAAGTTTAAAAAGAGGTCCTTTGGACCTCTTTTTTGTTGCAAAGTTTATCTAAATTTGTTATTATATAGACTAGAGGAGATATTTATGAAAAAAATATTATTATTCACAATTTCATTTTTAGTTTTATCAGGTCTTGCATCTTTTGCTGTTATTACGAGAGATACGCAAGAGATTTATACTCCAATTTTTATATCACGTTTTTTGAAATGTATTCCGTGTAAAATGGAGCAGACTATTGTAACTGAAAAGGGAACGATACGTATCACTCGTTTGCTGAAAAATTGGAAAGATCACAAATGCAGATACTCAGAATCTTATACAACAGAAGATAATAAAACAGAAACTTTCTCCTGCAATTTATCAAGAGAACAAGTTAATACGTTGACTTCTGCAATGAAAGCAGATCCACAAAATAAAGCAGATGCTTTAAAAGCCTGGACGAATGTAAAAAAAGATGAAACAACTTGTCAAATAAGTGAATAGCAAAATTTTTGGCATTCGCAATATTTACAATTGCTTTCTACTTTTTTAAATTCGGTTGTTTTTGCTATTGTAGAACATGTTTTTTTAAGCTCAATCAGGTATTTATTTTTCAATTCGTTTGTTAATTGAATTTTAATATTAGTGTTGTTTTTTAAATCAATATATACAAAGTAAATTTTATAGGTATCTTTAAAATAGGCATCTGTAGCTAGCAAATACACCATTGTTTGGTAGTCCATTTCAGGATTTTTGGGAATTGTTCCAGTTTTATAATCAAGGATATAAATTCCAGATTCATCTTTCACTATGGCATCTATCCTTCCACCAATCCAATAATCTCCAACTTTGCAAGAAAGATTATATTCTGAATTAATATATTGTTTTTGAAAATATTCATTAGATTTCAATAATTGCCAAGTCGTATTTTCATCTTGGTTTAGAGTTTTTTCAAGTTTTGAAATATCATCACCTCTTAGATAATAATTTGCAAGAGCGTGAATTTTCTTACCCTTTTCAAAAGGCAAAGATCTTTGAGGTGCGGATATCTGTTGAATATATTTAAAATAATATTTTTTAGGACAATCATTAAATGTTTTTAGCATATTGGGTGAAAAGTTATTCATAATGCCCTCCCAAAAGTTCTTCAAATATTATACTAGGAGCTTGCTCTACAGTTTTGCCAAAAGAAGTTGCTTTTCGGCTTGCCGAAATAAATAATTTGCGTTTGGCTCTAGTTATTGCAACATATAGTAATCTTAGATTTTCGGCTAAAAGCTCGCATTTTAATTGACTTTCTGTCTTAGGAGCGTATTTGGGATTTGAACGTCGAAGATTTTCCATAAAATCAGAAGATTTAAGTTTGATTTCTTTGAAATCGAGTGTTAAATTCTTTTCTGACATCTCAGGTAAAAATACCAGATCAAATTCATCTCCTTTTGACTTGTGCAAAGTCATAATTTGGACTTTGCCTTCCAAAAATTCCTTATTGCTCTCATCTTCTTCTGAGAAAAACTTAAATCCACTCAATGATGGCTTTTTGGCTAATTCTCCAAGCCTTTCTACTATGTATTGAAAATTTTTGTTTGAAGAGCTGATTCGTTTTATAAGAGTGGAAATTAAATACACGTTTGAGCGTTCAATTTCGCTCAAAAAATGTGTAAGTCCTATTTTGACAGCTAGTTCTTCACAAGAAAGATGTGGTAGAGAAAGCCAATAATTCAAATCCCAATAAAACTGGCATAAATAAGGATTTTCTATATTGTCGCAATTAGTTTCTATAAATGATTTTTCCATGTTTCTAATTTCTATACCTAATCTTGCTTTATAAAATCCAATTTCTGCCAGAATTTCATAATTTTCTGCAATTACTGTATTATCAAAAGGTGCAATTACCATTTTTAGTATCGCAAATATTGCTTTAAATATAGTTTTTTGTTCTAACGATTCACTTCTTGTTATACTTTTCAGTCCGCTATCGTTTATGTATCCAAGCCATTGCGCTACTTGGAAATTATTTCTCAATAGAATTCCAACTGTTGCTTTTGGATTTTCTTTGAAAGCATTTTTTATAACTTTTAAAATATAATTTCTTTCTTCAAGTGGTGTTTCAAAGATTTTATTATTGACAGCATTATTTTGAACAGGATTTTTCCCTTCGACTGGTTGCATAAAAATTTCAAAAAAAGCATTTTTAGTTTCAGGTTTTGTGCTGGCAAACTTTACAAGATTATTTGCTAATTCCCAAACATCTTTAGTACATCTTTGTGAACAATTCATACTAACGTCGTTGCTCTCTTTTATAAATTTTCTAAATCCTTCAACGTCCGCGTTTGAAAATGTTGTTGTAATTGCTTGGTTGATATCTCCACAACGGATTAGATTATTATGTTTTCCACTTAGAAGAGTAATTAATTCTTGCTGGATAGATGAGGAATCTTGGGCTTCATCTTCTATTATGTATTCGCAAATATCTTGATAATGTGCTAAGATGTCTGGATTGTTTCTTAAAAGTTTTACTGAAGAAATTAGCATATCGTCATAATCAATAAGGTTTTGTGATGATAGTAATTGTTGATATGCGTTAAAAAATTCGGTAAATTTTTTAAGTTTTGCATCAGTTGTGGTTTGTAAACTACCTTCACTAAGTTTATAAACTGAAATTGCACGATCAAATTCTTCAGGTTCTTTTTGTTTAAGTTTCATTCTGTTAGAAATTTCTTTTATAATTCGTGAGCGTTGGGTATCATCACAAATTTCAAAATCGGAACTTAATCCAAGTCTTTCAAAGTTTCCATTTTCTTTTAAAATCCTTAACGCAAGACCGTGGATTGTGCTGATATTAGGTAATTGATTTGAATTTTGGTGGATATTTTTAATTCGTTCACGGAAGTTTCTGGCGGCAGATTCCATATAAGTAAGAACAAAAATATTTTCAGCTTTAATATTTTTTTCTAGTAGTTTTAATATTAATGCTAGTAAAATAGTTGTTTTGCCAGCTCCAGGTACTGCAGATATTGCCATTTTGCCTGATTTATATTCTAATACAGGTTTTTGGTCGGCACGAGGAACGATTGGACGAGCGTTGGCGGTTGTGTTTTTTTCGACTTCAAAGTTTAAATATTTTTCAATTCCACCAAAATTTTCAACGCCGTTACTGTCAAATAAACTACCAAAGGCAAATATTTTTTCATTTGCACAAAGTGTAAGTTTTCTTAAAATTCGTGCAGTTTTATCTTTACTTAAAGCTAAATTGTCATCAATTGTGTAGGTATCTTTATCCCAACCTTTTTGGAATACCCAGGCATTATACAATGGTCCTGTATCGCTTTTGACCCACTCGTCGCTAGAAATATCAAGCCATATTTGATATTTCGTTATTATTTGGTTGTCGATAATTTTTTGAGGTGTTGCAACAACGATTTCATTTTCTTGAATTTCCAATGTTGAATATGGATTTTCGGCAATAATTGAATTTTCTATTTGTGTGATGATTTCTATTTTACGTTTGTCAAAAGTTTTACCGAAAATAGTTTCAAATTCTCGAAGTTGTTTGATGAAAAAGTTGAATTTATTAATCTCGTCAGCAGTAATGTGTGTAAATTCAATAATTTCATCATAAATCGCATAAACTTGTTCAGATAATGGCAGTTGTGAAATTTCAATCTCTGAGATGAAATTTAAAAATTTGGAATATTTCTCGTTGAATATATCATCTTTAAAATCGTATTCAATAATTGTTTTAGTTGTTTCAAAAGACGTTAAAATTTCTCTGCAATATTTAATAGGTATTCCTAAAAATTCAGATAATATTACTCTTAAATCAAATTCTGATAAAGTTTCTTTTAACGGTGTATTAAGTTTTAAAATGGTTAATACTGCTTGTACAATTCTATTTTGGATAAGTTTTTCGTTTCCAGATATGAACAACAAATTATTTTTTAAAACTTCCCGTAATGAAAATTTTAGCATGTCATCAATTATTGGTGTAATAATAGAAATTTCACATGGTTTAATATTTTTATTTTCTAAATCCTTAATCTTTTTGATTGCCAAATCAATCATCTTTGCTCTTTTTGAAGGCGATTGAACAGAAAATAGTTTTAATTTATTGGTATTGTCATTTATTACATTGTCAAATAGCGTTTGTGCATCAGTTAGAAGTTTAGTTTGAGTTTCAATATCAGTTGCCTTTTGTTTGAATAATTGTTCAAATGCCCAAACGGTATTTTTATCAGCGCTTAAATATCCGGTTCTGCTACCACCTTGTTTGTCAAAAGCTATAAATACATCTTTAAGTTGTGGAGCTAAATAGCTTATAAAATCAAAACATATAGGTGTGATTTCGTCACCATCATCAAGAATCAAGTATTCAATGTTTGAGAAATAGTTTGTGTTTTTATACACAAAATTAAACACAATTGTTTGCCTTAAATAATCGAAATCTCTTAAAGCTAAAGTTTCTTTTAATAATTTTTTTAGTGCAAGTTTTGCATCGTCTGCGAATGATTCGCCAAGAATTTTTGAACGTTCTTCAATATCTTGGTCTGACAAATTATTTTGTACAATTAGTGAATATCTTCTAAATAGTTGATTTAGTAATGATTTTTTTGAATTGTACCCTTTGAATGGAATTTCTTTTAAAATATCTTTTAATAAAAACTGCGAAATTTCGAGTCCTGCAAGGTTCGGCAAAATAACGGGATTATCAAAAGTGTTTCTATTTTCTAAAAAAGCCCAGTTATCGGAAATGGTATTATATACTAAGCCAAAAAATGAATAAACTTGTGGTTTTTCAAGGAAATTAATATTTAATAATTCCAGAGTTTTACTAATAAATTGATTTTTGAGGTTTGAGTTTGATACCAAAACCAAAATTTTTGATGCAGGAACTCCTGAATTTAATAATTCTGCGTATTTTGAGATAAGTATATTTGTCTTGTCAGAATTTACGCTTCCGTTGATAATCAAAATCAATACCCCCTATGGAGTATTTTATCATGAAAAATTGAGTAAAAACTAATTTTTATATACTATTGCATTTTTGTTTTAGTTATTCTATTATTTAAGTATAGTCAATGGATATATTAAGTAAATAAATGGAGGCAAACATGCAAGAATTACAAGAACAAATCGGATTTTCAGCTGGACAAATTTATAACTATTTGAATAGCAATGGTGAATCAACTTTCTCTAAAATGAAAAAAGAATTAGATCTTAAAGGCAACTTCGCTGACTTAGGTCTTGGCTGGTTAGCTAGAGAAGACAAAGTTGAAATTTCTAAAAAAGGTGCTTCAGTTTCTGTAAGACTTAAATAGTTTTAGAAATACAAGGTTTAAAAAAGAGTCCGAAAGGACTCTTTTTTGTTATTATTCGCTTTTCACTTTGTTTGTACCTCAGTTCGCTCAAAAAAAAAGACCTCTTTTGAAAAGAAGCCTTGGAATTTTGTTTATTCCTCGTGTAAAAGGTTAGTAGGTAGTGTGTATATAAAATCTTGTGTTATATATTTCTTATATATTAATAAAATAAAATGAATATACGAAATTGCAAGAAGTTCAATTTTTTGTAACAAAACTTAATTTTTCTATGATGTATGCGTTAGTTTAAAATTTAAAATAATAATATGAATGATTATTTATGATACAATAGTTGTTGAAAGGGAAATGTGTTATGAAAATTGCTATTTATCCAGGAAGTTTTGATCCTATTACAAAAGGTCATTTAGACGTTTTGGAAACCAGTGCAGGAATTTTTGACAAAGTTATTATTGCGGTTGCTAAAAATTCCGAAAAAAATGGTTTTTTATCGATAGATGAACGTGTAAATTTGATAAAAGCAAGTGCAAAACATTTGCCTAATGTTGAAGTGGATAGTTTTGAAGGGTTGACGATTGAATATGCAAAAAAACGTGGAGCCCAAATTTTGATTAGAGGTTTGCGTGCGGTTTCAGATTTTGAATATGAAATGCAATTATCTCAAACAAATAGTGTTTTAGCCAATGAAATTCAGACAGTTTTTCTAATCACAAAGCCAGAAAACAGTTTTATTTCTTCAAGTACAGTGAGAGAAATTTTGCTAAACAAGGGTGATATTTCAAAATTTGTTCCACTTCCTGTATATGAATTTTTAACTAATTGTTAGATATGTTAAATTATGTATTATAAAGTTTCGTAATTATTTGACATCAAGTTCATGCTGGGTTAAAATTCATGGTATAAGAAAGGCATGTGGGGATTATGCAACAAAACGGAGTATATGATTTACTTAAAATGTTAGAGATTTCTTTGGAAGAAGGTTTTCCGATAATTCCAAGAAAATATACGATTGTGAAAACAAGAGAAATCGAAACATTAATTGACAGAATTTATGCGTCACTTCCAGTTGAAGTACAAGAAGCAAGAGCGTTCTTGCGTCGTAGAGAAGAACTTCAAATTGAAGCACAACAAAAAGCAGAAAAAATTATTTCTGATGCTCAAAAAGAAGCTGACAGAAAATTATCTGAAGCTGATTTTATTAAAGCGTTGGAAAGAGAAGGTAATAGAATTAGAGCTCAAGTTCAAGATGAGTGCGAAGAAATTAAACGTATAGCTTTTGAAGAGGCTGAAAATGTTCGTAGCCAAGCAAAAGCTGAAGCAATGAAAACTCGTGAAGGTGCTGATCTTTACGCAGAAAAAGTCCTTAACCGTTTGGAAGCTCAATTAGCAGAACAACAACAAGAGGTTAAAAATGGACAGATTTATTTAGAAAAAATGCGTAAAGATGCTTTAGGTGCCTATGATGTACCAACATCAAGACAAGTTTCATTCTAAAAAAGAACCTCACTTTCGTAAATCGACGCTTCGGTGTCGGTTTTTTTATGTCTGAATTGTTACAATTTGTTTGCATTTTAATTATGTTTGTTTTATTATTGAATTATAAGCCGATAAAATAGAATGTGAAGTCATCACATTCTATTTTAAATAGGACGAAATGTAATAAGTAAAAGGAAATAAAAATGGGTATCAAAGGAAAAAATGACAGAATGGTAGTTCTTGCATGTGAAGATTGCAAAGAAAGAAACTACACAACAGTTAAAAACAAAAAAAACATCAAAGAACGTTTAGAATTGAGCAAATATTGCCCAACTTGTAAAAAACACACTAACCACAAAGAAACTAAGTAACAGTGACCAAGTGACCAAGTAAAAGTGAGGAAGAAATTCTTGATCACTGCAATCTTAGTCACTTAATCACTGATATGCGTCCTTAGTTCAGTTGGTAGAACGTCGGTCTCCAAAACCGGATGTCGAGGGTTCGAGTCCTTCAGGGCGCGATTTATATTAAAAGGAAAATAAAATGGATAAATTTATTAATTCAGTACAAACATATTTCAGAGGCGTAAGAGCCGAATGGGGCAAAATTAGCTGGCCTGAAAAGAAACAAGTGGTATCAGAAACCATTTTTGTTGTAGTGATTGTGTTTGTTTTTACTGTTGCAATTTATTTAATGGATATTATCTTTAAAGGCCTATTTGGCTTAATAAAATAAAGGTGGCTTATGACTAAAAGAGAAAAAACAATGGAAGAACAGCTAAACGAAGATTTGCAAGCAGAAAGAGAAGAAGCTGCAGCTCTTGAACAAGCTGAAAATGAGCAAAAACAAGCTAAGAAAAATCAAAAACGCTGGTATATTGTTCACACTTATTCAGGACACGAAAACAAGGTAAAAGTTAACCTTGAAAAACGTATCGAATATATGAACATGGGCGAAAAAATCTTTAGAGTAGAAGTTCCTCAAAAAACTGTTACTCAAATGAAAGCCGGCAAAAAACAAGAACGTGAAGAAAAAATCTTCCCTGGCTATGTTTTAGTTGAAATGATTATGGACGAAGATAGCTGGTATGTTGTAAGACACACCGCAGGTGTAACAAAATTTGTTGGCTCTGCTAAAAAACCTATCCCAGCACGTGATAGCGAAATTAAAAAGATTATTCACAGATCATCTTCACAAACTGAAAAAATTGAACTTGATGTTAAAGCTGGTGATAAAGTTAGAATTATATCAGGTCCATTCTCAGACTTTGTTGCTGATATTATCGAAGTTTACCCTGATAAATCTAAACTTCGTGCAAATGTTTCAATCTTTGGACGTGAAACTCCGGTTGAACTTGAATACAAACAAATTAACAAATTATAATCAAAGTCCCTTATAGGGCAAAGTAGTACAAATAATGTGGAAGGGACGCCCCCGTTTGAACCACAAAAGGAGAAAAAAATGGCAAAAAAAGTAGTAGGAAAAATTAAGCTTCAAATCGAAGCTGGCAAAGCAAATCCATCACCACCAGTTGGTCCTGCTTTGGGTCAACATGGTGTTAACATCATGGATTTCTGTAAGCAATTCAATGCAAAAACAGAATCTCAAGCTGGTTATATTATTCCAGTTGTTATTGATGTTTATGAAGACAGAAGTTTCACATTCGTGACTAAATCACCTCCAGCTCCTGTTTTAATCAAGAAAGCTCTTAACATATCTAAAGGTTCAGCAGTTCCAAACAAAAACAAAGTTGCTGAAATCACAAGAGAACAACTTGAAGAAATTGCTAAAATAAAAATGAATGACTTAAACGCAACAACTATGGACGCTGCAGTAGAAATGATTAAAGGTTCTTGCAGAGCTATGGGCGTTACAGTAAAAGAAGGCTAGTAAATGGAAGGACGAAAGTCCGTTAACACCATGAAAGGAAATTAAAATAATGAGTAAATTAACTAAAAAACAAAAGAAAATGCAAGAAATGCTAGAAGGGTTTGTACAACCATCTTCAGCAGTTGATGCAGTTAAAAAATTACAAGAAATTTCAAAAGAAGTTTCAAAATTCAACGAAACAGTTGAATGCCATATGAGATTAGGTATTGACGTAAGACAAGCTGACCAACAAATCAGATCAACAGTAGTTTTACCAGCTGGTTTGGGTAAAGAAGTTAAAGTTTGTGTTATCGCAAAAGGTGCTAAAGCTACTGAAGCAAAAGACGCAGGTGCTGATTTTGCTGGTGCTGAAGAAATTATCGAAAAAATCGAAGGCGGTTGGTTCGAATTTGATACACTTATTGCAACACCTGATTGTATGGGTATGTTAGGTAAATTAGGTCGTGTTTTAGGTCCAAAAGGTTTGATGCCAAACCCTAAAACAGGTACTGTAACAATGGACGTTGCTTCAGCTGTTAAAGAAGCTAAAGCAGGTAAAGTTGAATACAGAGCTGACAAACAAGGTATGATTCACTGCCCTATCGGTAAAA
>SUTY01000096.1 GCA_015152455.1 Cyanobacteria bacterium SIG32 | reverse complement strand
ATTGAAATTAAAGATGGACAATTTGTAACAGATTTGAACGGTGAAGATGAGATTGATATTTATGACTTATTGTATCAATCTGTAATATTAAATTTACCAAATAAAAAAGTTTGTGGTATAAATTGTAAAGGAGGGGGTAAATTTCTCTCAGAAGAAAATATGCCCGATCCAAGAATGGATGTTTTTAAAAACATCAAAATCGATAAGTAGAAATATAAGTAGTAAAAACATAAAGGAAAAGAAAATGGCAGTACCAAAGAAAAGAACAGGACATTCCGCTCAAGGACATAGAAGAAGTA
Source organism: Cyanobacteria bacterium SIG32 (assembly GCA_015152455.1). Taxonomy (GTDB): domain Bacteria; phylum Cyanobacteriota; class Vampirovibrionia; order Gastranaerophilales; family Gastranaerophilaceae; genus SIG32. Next base: position 2,936 of record SUTY01000096.1, on the reverse strand, counting down.
ACTGGAAAGCAACAAAACCGGCTACAACAAAATGCCCAAAATGCGGTGAAACACAATTAACTCACACAGTATGTACAGCATGCGGTTACTACAAAGGTAAAGCAGTAAGCATCAAATCACCTGATTATGTAGAAACTCCAGTTGAAGCAAAAAAAGCTACAAAAAAAGCTGCTCCTAAAAAAGCAGAAAAAGTTGTAGTTGAAGAACCTAAAGTTGAAGAAGTAGTTGAAGTTGTAGAAGAAAAAGCTGAAGCAACTGAAACTGTTGAAGAAACTAAAGAAGAAACAACTACAGAAGAATAATTAAAATTAGGTGGTTGAAAACCCTTCAGCCACCTTTTTCAAACTGTGTTAGGGATTTGTAGGAGAGGGAAGATGACAAGAATAGCAATAGATGCAATGGGTGGCGATCACGCTCCACACGAAGTAGTCGCAGGTGCGGTATGGGGAGCTTACGAATATGGCGTTGCTCTTGAATTAGTTGGTAAGCAAGACCGTATAGAACAAGAATTAGATCGCATCTCAAGCGAGGGATTTTATTCTGATTGCGGTAAAGGTGGCAAACCTAGACGTATTAAAATAGATACTTCAAAACTTGATATTAAAATTACTCACTCATCAGAAGTTATTGAAATGGGCGAAGCTCCTGGTCAAGCTATTCGTAAAAAGAAAAAATCTTCAATTGTATTGGCAGTTGATGCTGTTGCAACAGGAAGTTCTGATGCAGTAGTTGCTGCAGGTTCAACAGGTGCTGCAATGGCTGCAAGTTTGTTTGGTTTAGGTAGAATCCCTGGTATTGACAGACCTGCAATTGCAGTTACACTTCCTACTATTAAAAGACCTATCGTTGTTATTGATGCTGGTGCAAATAGCAACTGTACTGCTGAAATGTTGTACCAATTCGCCATTATGGGTTCAACATTCTCTAAAAATATTTTGGGTATTGAAAACCCACGTGTTGGGGTTTTGAATATCGGTGAAGAAGCAGGTAAAGGTAATGAACTTGCTCAAGCTACTTATAAATTGTTAGAAGAAAACCAAGGTAAACTTAATTTCGTTGGAAACATTGAAGGTAAAGAAATTTTCTTAAGCGTTTGCGACGTTGTGGTTTGTGACGGTTTCGTCGGAAACGTTACATTAAAAGTTACTGAAGGTACTGCTCAAATGTTGTTCAGAATTATTAAAGAATCATTCAAATCTGACCTTATGGGCAAAATTATTGGTTTAATGGCTAAACCTTTTATGAAAAAAGTTTACGGCAAAATCAACTATGAAGAATTTGGTGGCGCACTTCTTTTAGGTGTAAAAGGTATTACAGTAATTTCTCACGGCAGAAGTAAGGCATATGCTATTAAAAATGCAGTGAGAGTTGCTAAAGAAGCCGTTGAAACCGGTGTTAACGAAAAAATTGCAAAATTTCATGAGGAATAAAATATGATAAATAATTGTGTACCTGTAAGAATTGCAGGTGTAGGATACAGTTTACCTGAAACAGTTGTTACTAACGACGATTTGACAAAAATTTATGATACATCTGATGAATGGATTTATTCTCGTACAGGTATTAAAGAAAGACGTTTAGTATCAGGCGAAGAAGATGCTATCGATTTAGGTTTTGATGCAGCAAAAAAAGCTCTTGCGAAATCAGGAATTGATCCAAATGAATTGGATTTAATTATTGCAGCATCATCTGCCCCACCTCAACTATATCCAGCAATTGCTTGCCATATTCAATCAAGATTGGGTATTGAAACAGATATACCTGCATTTGACTTGACTGCAGCATGCTCAGGTTTAATCTATGGTATGCAAGTTGCAAAAGGTTTTATAAATTCAGGTATTTATAAAAATATTTTGATCGTTGCAACTGATAACAACTCAAGATATATGGACTGGTCAGACAGAAGTACATCTATTCTTTTTGGTGATGGTGCAGGTGCAATGGTGCTTACTGCTTCTGAGGACGGTTTAGATGATATTTTATCAATCGATATCAAAGCAAAAGGTTCTATTGGTGAATTTATTTACAAAGACAACGTAGGTCAAAACTGTCCGCTTGTTGAACCATGCAAAGAACGTGACGGATTTGTTCATATGAATGGTAAAGAAGTTTACAAATTTGTTGTAAAAATCTTGCCTCCATATATCGAAGAAATTATCGAAAAAGCAGGTTTAAAAGCTGAAGATGTGGATTATTTAATCCCTCACCAAGCTAATTTAAGAATTATTCAAGCAGTTCAAGAAAGACTTGAGTATTCTGACGAAAAAGTAATTACAAATATTAAATACTATGGTAATACATCAGCGGCATCTGTTCCAATTGCATTGGCAGAAGGTGTTGAAAAAGGTACTGTTAAATTGGGCAAAGACAAAACAGCTATCCTTTGCGGTTTTGGCGCAGGTATGACTTGGGGCGCTGCAATCGTAAGACTTCGTGATGGTATTTGCTAGGATTAATGGAGAAACTTATGACAAAAAAAGTTGCATTTTTGTTTCCAGGACAAGGCTCTCAAGCTATTGGCATGGGAAAAGATTTATATGAAAATTTTGAGTCAGCAAAATCAGTTTTTGATGTAGCAGATTCAACTTTAAATAAAAGTGTTTCAACAATTTGTTTTGAAGGACCGGAAGAAGATTTAAAACAAACAGTTAATACTCAACCTGCAATTGTAACAATGTCAATTGCTGCAATGGAAGCATTAAAATCTCAATTAGATATTAGTGCGGATTATGTTGCAGGACACTCTTTGGGTGAATATTGTGCAATGTATGCAGCTGGTGTTATGTCCTTAGAAAACACATTGAAAGCCATTCAAAAAAGAGCTGATTTAATGGGTTCTACAAAAGGCGGTTCTATGGCAGCGGTTTTGAATGCGACAGAAGAACAATTAAAAGCAGGTTTGGCTGAAGGTTCAAAGGTTGGTTATGTAGACGTTG
>SUTY01000020.1 GCA_015152455.1 Cyanobacteria bacterium SIG32 | reverse complement strand
TAATGTTTCATCTTCCATTACGCTTACAACTGAGGAACCAGGTTGTCTTTTCTTAGTCATTCATTTTTCTCCGATTGTTAATCTTATCTCTTAATTGCATTTGAATTTTTAGGGCTTCGGTATCATCATGATTTACATTGTTATATAAATCTCTTATTTTTTCTCTTTCGTGTTCCCTTTGGCATTGTTTTATTTTATTTATATTTTCTTTAATAATATTTTCAAAGTCATGGGAATTTAGATTTTTATAGGCTTCCGAAATACTAATCAAATCAGTTACAATTGTTTGCATTTCAGGGTTTTGGATGAATTCCGTGTATAAATGTTCAATCAATTCCTTTACATTATTTACGGTACATGTTAATTTGTCAATTGTAGATTTTACAATTATTAACGTTTCATCTTCAAACGCTGTATCTCCAATTATAGTCTTGATTAAATCAAAACTTAAGGGGCTTCCAGGAACTAGAAAAACACTCAATAAATTTTTTTGCGCTTTTTCATATATTGTCTGATTTTTTGTTACATTCTTAACAAATGTTTCTGTTGGAACTTGGTTTGAAACTGAAGCATTTACTTCTCTATTCAGTATTTTACTATCAATTCCCAACGCCTGAGCTACCATTTCAGTATATTCTGCACGAATAATTTTGTTTCCGATTTCTTGCAAAACAGGGATAATTCTTTTAACAAAACGTGCTTTTTCTGTTGGAGTTTTGTAATCATCTTTTTCTTTCAAAATATTATTTATTTGAAAATCGACAAGTAACGGAGCATGTTCCATAAACTGTCTATAACTTTCTGCACCAACAGAACGAATAAATTCATCAGGGTCTTTGCCTTCTGGTGGTGAAATTACTCTAATCTCGCAAGAATATCTGTCATTGGAAGTTGAAATATAACTTTCATCAAATAATTTGATGTTTCCAATACCTCCAAAAACCTCTTTAATAATTTCAGCACCTCTATCTGTAGCTTTTTGACCTGCAGAATCTGTGTCAAAGGAAAGATAAATTTTTCTTGAACGTGTATAACGAGATAAGAGTTTTACGTGATCTGTAGTCAAAGATGTTCCACACGCTGCAACACAGTTTTCAATCCCATGTGCTTGTGCCGAAATTACATCAAAATAACCTTCCATTAACACAACGCTATCTTGCTCTTTAATAGCTTCTTTTGCTGTATAAAGCCCATACAAAAGTTTGCTCTTGTTATAAATCAAAGAATCAGATGAGTTTATATATTTTGGCATTTGACCTTCTTCAATGGCTCTTGCACCAAAAGCCACAAAATCCCCAAATTCATTTTGAATAGGGATAATTAAACGATTTCTAAATCTATCAATATATTTGTTGTCTTTGTTTTTTAATATAATTCCTGCTTTTTCTAAAATCTCATCAGAAAAATCTTTTTTAAGCTCATCATATACATTTGTATAACCTTTTGAAGCCAAACCTAAGTGGAATTTTTTGATTATATCACGAGAAATCCCTCTTTTTGTTAAATATCTCAAAACATCATCAGCAGAGCCGTCAGCATTTTTAACAAGCAAATTATGATAAATCTCTGCGGCACGAGATGTTGCGTTAACCATTTGATCTTTAACATCTTTAGATGCTTCTCCTGAGCGCTGGAGATTTTTTGGCATTTCAAGTCCAAATTCTTGCGCCAAATCTTTTATCAAATCCATAAACTCAATGTTTCGAGTTTTCATAATAAAAGACAAAGCATCACCACCTGCTCCACAACCAAAGCATTTGTAAATCCCTAATTGTGGATTTACAGAAAAAGACGGAGTTTTTTCTTTATGAAAAGGACATAAACCCCAATAGTGATTTCCTGATTTTTTTAAAACAACTTGTTGAGAAACAACATCAACAATATCCAGTCTATCTTTTATTTGAGATACTAATTCTTCAAAAGTGTTCACCATAATCTTATTGTAACATCAATATGTTTTAAAGCAAAATTATACCCAACTGGCTAATATTCATCTTTTTTTAAATTTGTAAAATTAAATTACGGACAAAAAACTATAATGACTAATTTATTAAAAGAAAATCAAGAATTATTTGAAGATAAAGAATCAATGCTTGCAATGGTTTCTCACGATTTAAAAAATCCTGTTAACGCCGGAATTATGGCTATAAAATTACTTGAAAATAACAAGTTATCTCCTCTTAATTCCTACCAAGTTGAACTTGTAAATAATATTTGTAACAGTTTACATTACATGAAAGATTTGATTGAGAATATTTTAGATAGATACAAATTAACAAACAATGCTTATAAATTGAACCATGTAAGTGTTGATTTTATCGAATTTGTTAAATCAATAATAGAAGAAAGCAAATATATCTTAACTGGAAAATCACAATTTATTCAATTGTGTGTAGAACTTGCAAATCCGTTTATTGAGCTGGATTTGCTTGAAATTAGACGAGTTATAAATAACTTAATTTCAAATTCTTCAATATATTCTCCAGAAAATTCACAAATCACAATTAGATTATTTGAAAAAGAGAATTTTGTTTATTTTGAAATACAAAATATTGGAAAAGGGATAAAAAATCCCAATATGGTTTTTGAAAAATTTTATTCAAGCAACAATACTCTAAAATCTTTCGCTACTGGACTTGGGCTTTATATTGTGAAAGAAATTATCGAAGCTCACAATGGCAAAATTTTTATTGAAAGTGAAGTTAATAATTTTACTAAAATAACATTTGCTTTACCAAGAAAATAATTCATTTATAGCATCATTTTTGGGCAAAAAAGTTTTATAATTAAAACTATGAGTATGCAAATTTTGTCTGAATATTTGGAATATTTAGAAATAGAGCGTGGATTGGCGGATAATACCGTTGAAGCCTACCGTAGAGATTTGTCTTATTTTTTAGACATTTGCAATTGTGAATTGGAAAATATTCAACGAAGTCACATAAACAATTTCATTCTTAATTTAAGAGAAAATAATTATTCTGCAACAAGCGTTATGAGAAAAATCGCATCTTTGAGAGGTTTTTTTAAATGGCTTTGTACAAACGAATATTGTAAAAACGATCCAACACTAACACTTGAACAACCAAAAGTTCCCAAAAAACTTCCAAAAGTTATTTCTTTGCAAGAGATTGAACATATTTTAAGCCAGGATTTAAGTAAATTAGACTTTGTGATTGTTGAGCTTTTGTACGGTTGTGGATTAAGAGTATCTGAATTGGTTAATTTAAAAATTAATGACTATGATTTAAGTGCTAAATATTTAAAATGTTATGGCAAGGGTTCAAAAGAGCGTATTGTTCCTCTCGGAACTAAAGCCGTTGAAGCAATAAAAAATTATTTACCTATCCGAGATTTTATTCTTCAAAAATATCGTATAGACACCAAAAAATTGCTCATTCATGAAAATGGCAGAAATATAAACAGGCAAGATGTATATAACTTTATTCATTCACAAGGTAAAAAAATAAATAAAACAATTTCTCCACATACATTAAGACACAGTTTTGCAACTCATTTATTGGAAAACGGAGCAGATTTGAGAGTCGTTCAAGAACTTCTCGGACACAGTGATGTCGCAACTACGCAACTCTATACGCATATAAGCAAAAAACGTCTAAAAGAAGTTTATTTTTCAATAAATAATACGTAAGGTTAAATGTTTTATTTGTTTGTAAAATTTTATGATAAAATTCAAGTATGAAAAGTTTAATCGTTCTAATTGGTATGATGGGTTCAGGCAAAACAACTGTAGGAAAACAGTTGGCTGAGCTTTTGGGTTGGACTTTTATTGATTTGGACGAAGAAATAGAAAAAAGAGAAAACAAAAAAATATCACAAATATTCAATGATAATGGCGAACAATATTTTAGAAAGACAGAAAAAGAAGCAATAAAAGAATTTATAAATAATGAAAAAACAATTCTTTCTTTGGGTGGAGGAGCTTTTGAAAATGAAGAATCCCAAAAATTATTAAAAGAAAAATCGACAGTTATTTTCTTAAAAGCATCTTGCCAGAAAATTTTTGAAAGGATAAAAAATGAAATCCATAGACCACTTTTGCACAAAAATTTTTCGATAGAAACAATAGAATTTATTTTACAAAAACGTCAAAAAAATTATGATAAAGCACATCACAAAATAATTACAGACAACAAAACACCACAGGAAATTGCAAACGAAATTTTGGGAGTTATAAAATGATTGAAGTTAATATAAAAGGTCAAGAAAAAAAATATCCTATTCATTTTGAACAAGGAGAGATTGAAGAATTAAAATCAAAACTTTCAGAATTTATTGCAAACAAAAAATGCGTTGTTATAATTTCTCAAAAGGTAGAAAAATTGTATGGTAAGGAACTTTCTTTTGAAAATAAATATGTTTTAAAAGATGGTGAAGACCAGAAAAACATAAAAAATTATCAAAAAATAATGGATTTTTGTTTAAAGAAAAAATTGACCAGAGATGATTTTATAATTGCAATTGGTGGTGGAGTAGTTGGAGATATTGCAGGTTTTGTTGCTTCAACATATATGCGAGGAATTAATTATATACAAGTTCCAACGACATTACTTGCCTGTGTTGATAGTTCTGTAGGGGGAAAAGTTGCAGTAAATACTGAATATGGCAAGAATTTAATAGGATCTTTTTATCAACCAAAAGCAGTTTTTATAAATCCTAAATTTTTAAAGACATTACCTATCAGAGAGTTTAAAACAGGTCTTGGTGAAGTTGTAAAATATGCGTTTATCGAAAAAAGTTGTAAACACAAAGAAGATTTCAACCTTGTTCATTTTCTGGAAGTTAATTACAATAAAATATTTGAATATAATTTGAAAGTTTTAGAAGAACTAATAAAAATTTGTATATGGTTAAAAGTTTCAGTAGTTGAACAAGATGAAAAAGAAAGCGGATTAAGACGAATTTTAAATTTTGGGCACACATATGGTCATGCAATTGAAAAACTCACCAAATATCGCAAATATACCCACGGAGAATGTGTTGTTGCAGGTATTTATTTTGCTTTTGATTTAGCATTGAAAAATAATTTGATTGAAAAAAATTATTTATATCTAATGCAAGATGTTTTAAATAAATTTGATTTTGTAAAAATTCCTGAATTTGAATTAAAAAAAGTCATGCCAATTATGAAAACAGATAAAAAATCAGCAAACAATTTTATAAGATTTATTTTGCCAACAGATTATTCAACAGTAAAAGAGTTTGAATTTAATGATATGCTTACCATTTCTTAAAAATAAAAAATACTGCAAGAATTATAAAAACAAAACCGACAAGATAATTCCACTTGAATTGTTCTTTTAAATACCAAACAGAAAATAAGCTAAAAACAATTAGAGTGATAACTTCCTGAATAGTTTTTAATTGAACGGCGTTGTAAACTTCGTATCCTATTCTATTTGCAGGAACCTGAAAACAATATTCAAAAAAAGCAATTCCCCAACTAACAAGAATAACTGTAATCAAAGCAGTTGAGCGAAATTTTAAGTGTCCATACCAAGCAAAGGTCATAAAAACATTTGATATTGTCAACAATGCAATTGGTGCTATAAATTTAATCATTATTATTTAACCAGTCCTTCTGTTTCATTGTATATAACCATATAAAAATCAGGACTTGTCATATTTGGATTTTTTTTCATAAACTTTTTAACATCAAAATTGTCAAGAAATTTGTCTAATTTTTTAATAACTTTTTCATTATCTTCATGTTGAGATTTAAGATTATTAATATAGCTATGAGTCATTGCCAGAATATCTTCCTCTGTAAGTATTGGCAGACCACCAATTCTGACTTCGTCCTTTTCATCTTGTTCGAGGTATTTTTTCTCCTCTTTCTTCTGTTCTTGTTGTTTTTGTTGCTTGTTTTTGTCAGAAGATGTTGAAGATTCTATTTTTTTGTTAAAGGGATTGTTTACTGAATTGAACATAAAAACCTCCTTTATTCAAATATTAACGGAAAATTTAAACATAACTTGAAATAAATACAATATTTGATGGAGAAAAAGATTAAAAACACACAACAAAACCTGTAACACGAAATCATGTTACAGAAAATTGTTATAAATCAAAAAAATTATTTAACGTCGTCTTTTACAACAATCAAATTATTCATTATTTTCATTGCACAAGTAGGCAAAACAACGTGTTCCAAACCGTCTGCAATACTTAGGATTTTTCCTGCACCAAGTACTACATCTTCGCCTTTGTACTGAAATTTGTAATCTGTTTGTCTGTCTGAACGGATTGTGATTTTGTTCATTGTTTTTCCCTTTTCTAGTCTTTCATTATACCATGTGCATCAAAAAAGATGCCTTCTTCCATTACTTCTTCGTATAAATCTTCGTCATTTTTAAATTCTTCCATTGTATAAGGATAAAGATCTATACAAACATCCATTTCGGTTTCAATATGACCGATAATAGGCCAAATTTCTTCTCTTTTGGATTTATCTTCTGTGTCAAAAATAGCAACAAATTCAATATCTTCACCTTCGTGATCTTTGCCATCTAAAAATTGACCAAAAAGATAAACACCTTTGAAATCTTCAAACTTTTTTCTCAAATTTGATGTCAAAACTTTTACTACGTCATGAACTGGACTTGTCATAATATACTCCTTAATTCATTTCTGGTAACTGTTTTTTGCTCAGATGTTGCAAGATTTTTGATTGAAACCTTGCCGGAATTAATTTCATCTTCACCTAAAATTAAAGCAAAATCTGCAACTTTTGATGCCTTTTCAAGTTGTTTTGTGAATTTTTTATTACTTAAATCAAATTCCACATTATAACCACATTCTCTCAATTCTTCAGCTAATTGTAATGCATCAATTGGAGAATTTGAAACAATATAACCGTTAAGTTTTTGAGCAGTTCTTTCAGGTAACAAAGAATTTAATCTTTCCATACCCATTGCCCAACCGACCGCAGGAGTGTTTTCTCCTCCTAAATTGCCAACTAAACTATCGTAACGTCCACCACCACAAACGGCATTTTGTGAACCCAAGTTATTTGATTTAATTTCAAACACAGTTCTGTTGTAGTAGTCCAAACCTCTTACAAGAAGTTTGTTTACATTATATTTTACATTCATTTTATCTAAGTAACTTCTTAGTTTTGCAAAATGATCTGCACATTCTTCGCAAATAAAATCAGATTGAATAACTTTTTGAATTTCAGGTTTTTCAAAAATAGCTTTACAACTTTCAACTTTGCAATCAAGAAGTCTTAAAGGATTTTTTTCATATCTGTTTTGACAATCTTCGCAAAGGTTATCAAATTCAGGTTTTAAGATAGCTTTTAAATTATTTTTAAATTCTTCACGACATTTTGGGCAACCAAGAGAATTTAATTCAACTTCCAAATCATTAAGACCCAAGGCTTTCAAATAATTAACTGCCATCAAAATAACTTCAGCATCTGCCGTAGGGTCTTTTACCCCAAACATTTCAACACCGACTTGGTGGAATTGTCTTTGGCGACCTTTTTGAGGGCGTTCATAACGGAACATAGGACCTTTGTACCACAATTTAACTGGTGGAGAAAGTCTTGACATACCGTTTTCGATATAAGAGCGAACAACACCTGCAGTATTTTCAGGACGTAAAGTTAAAGATCTGTCACTTTTTTCAAAAGTGTACATTTCTTTGTTCACGATATCTGTTGTATCACCAACACCACGAGCAAAAAGTTCTGTTGCTTCAAAAATTGGTGTTCTTATTTCTTTATAACCATATTTAGAAAAAGTTTCAAGAGCTTTTTCTTCCAAAAAATGCCATTGTTCTACCTCTTGAGGTAAAATGTCATGAGTTCCCTTAATTACGTTGATTATTTTAGCCATAGAAAAATTATAGCTATATAATAGACAATTGTCAAACAAAAAAGAGAGATTTTATAATCTCTCTTTTTAAAAACTCTACTGATTAGCTATTGCATTGCCTGAAATCATATTTTGAAGAACTTCTATACCTTTTTTCAATTGAACATCATCTTTATTTTTAATATGTTCTTCTTTTATTTCAACAACCAAATCTGGTGTTATGCCTTTTTTGTTAATATCAGTTCCACTAGGTGTCAAATATTTTTGGATAGTAATATTAATCCCTGCACCATTTGGAAGTTTGTTAATTTCTTGAACCAAACCTTTACCAAAAGATTGTTCGCCAATAATAACACCTCTATGATTATCCTTTATTGCGCCAGAGAAAATTTCACTTGCGGAAGCTGAACCTTTGTTGATTAACACTACAATTGGTTTATCTGTAATTGCACCTTTTACAAAAAATTCTGCTCTTTGGGTTTCTTTATATCCATCACGATCAACTGTACTAACAATTACTTGCTTGTTACTATCTAAAAACATATCAGAAATTACAAGTGCATTGCTTAATAATCCACCAGGATTTGATCGTAAATCAATGATAAAACCTTTTTTATCTTTTGATGCAAACAAGATATCACTAAATTCTTTTGCTGCATTTCTACTGATGAAAGAACTGAGTCTTATATATCCTACTTCTTCAGGTAATTTAATATTTTCAGGAAGTTTTTGGGAAACAGATTTTAGTTCAATTTCAGCACGAGTAATTGTGTATGATTTTGGTTCCGTATCTTTTCTCTTGATTAATAAAGTAACTTGAGTTCCTTCTTTACCTCTGATTTGATCAGCAGCTTTGTCAACAGTTATACCTTTTGTACTTCTGCCGTCAATTTCTAAGATTTCATCATCAGCCAAAAGTCCTGCACGTTCTGCTGGTGTATCTTCAATTGGAGCAATAACCATTAATTTGCCGTCTTTTACTCCAATTTGAATACCAATACCTTTTAATGATCCTTTAATTGAACTTGTTTCTTCAGCAAATTCTTTTGGATCTAAAAATTTTGTATATGGATCATTTAAACTTGATATCATTGTGTTGATTGCAACATAAGCATCTTCATTTGTTCTGATTTTGTCATCATATTTGTGACGCCATTTTGACCAATCTTGATCATTATTTGTTTGGTCAACAAATTTTGTGTTAATTAATCGCCAAACTTGATCATACAATTCAACTGGTGCGTATGCCTCACTATTGTTTTTGACAACAAACCCAAATAAAAGTAAAAATGTCCATAAAAATATAAAACTTTTTCTCATAAGATTTCTCACTAAATATTCCTCCAACTAACTTTACATTTTTATAGATGTTTTTTATTTAATTTTGTTTCCATAAAAATAAAAGTTACAAGATTATAATAGCATATTTTTAAAAAAAGTGGAATCTATTAAGATTCCACATAATGTCGTTAAGTTTTATTTGTGTTCAAACTGTAATAGTTTCAGCCCTCTTTTTTCGGTAGGATGAGCATCAGGCAATTCGTAACATTTGATACATCTTGCCTCATAAGTTTCATCTCCACCAATCATAATAAGAGGTGAATGTTTATCAGCAGGTTTGCCGTCAATTAATCTTTGAGTTCTTGTTGCGTGATCACAACCACATTTCATACAAACAGCATGAAGTTTATCAACCGTTGTTGCAATGCACATCAATTCAGGCATTGAACCAAATGGTTCAGCTTTAAAATCTAATTCCAAACCTGTTCCGATTACACGTTTGCCATCTTCCATAAGTTTTGCAATAACTTTTGTAATATTACTATCAAAAAATTGTAGTTCATCAATAGCAACAATTTCATCATCTGGTTTTACTACACTTAAGATTTGAATAGAATGTTTAACTTTAATAGCATCAAGCCATAAACCATTTCTTGATTCAATATAATCACCTTTAGCACGTGTATCAACTTCTGGTGAAATAACTTTAACTTTTTTCTTTGCAATAATACAACGTCTAATTCTACGTAACAATTCTTCAGTCTTGCCACAACTCATTGGACCTGTTATTAATTCAAAGCTATATCCTTGCATCATCCCTTATTACCCCAAAAAAATGTATTTCTTACACTTTCAATTATACTCCCCAACAAATTTTTTTAAAAGCAAACATTACAAATTTGTTAAGATGAATTTTAGTGAATTGTAAATTTGGAAGATCGGCTTAAAATCTTTTCTTTTAAACGTTTTAACCCTGCACCATAGAAGTATTTTAGCTGTTCGGGGAAATTTTCTTCAATATCTAATAAATACATATCATGTACAATGAATTGTTTTAGTAAAAATATTACATCAGAATTTTTTGTCCAAACAACTTTTTTTTCAATATTTCCAAACAAACCTTCCGAACTATCTGCCAATAAAAAAACCATACGACCACCATGTGAGTGCTCCAATTCTCGGCCATTTTTATGATTAAAAACAGTTCCAAAAGGACATTGAATATTGTCATATGCCACTATTTTTATATCTAATCCTTTATTATAGGCATCAAATAAATGTTGCTCAACATACTTGAAATCATATGAAAATATTTCTAAATATATATCATTTTTTGCTGATTTTATAATTTCTGTAATTTTTGTTCTAATATCAAAATTCCCAACAATTGGCAATATAGGTTCATTATAATCACTTTTTACATCAGGTAATTTTTTTTCTAAAAAATCTATATTTGATTCGATTTTTCTTCTAAAACGTTTGGTTAGTTCTTTTGGTTTTATTGGTATAAAAGTTTGAGGTTTATCTCCTGAAGTAGTTACAATTTTTTCATTTTCAAGAGCTTTTAACGTATCATACGCTCTTGATTGAGGAATATCTGCAAGTTTTGCAACCTCATATCCTGTTGCAGGATATTTTTTTAACAAAGCAAGATAAACTTTTGCCTCATAACTATTTAAACCAAGCTCTTTTAAACTTTCTATAATATCGTTCATAAAGTGATTATATCATATTTTTTGAAATAAAAAAAGTGGTTTTTAAAACCACCTTTTTACCAAATAACTTTTTCTATTAATTCAACTTCATAACCGTCAGGATCTTTTACAAAGGCAATTTTTGTACCTTTTCCATTCAAATCAAATGGTTCATATAAATATTCATAACCTAAACTATGAAGTTTTTCTGTGAATTCATCTAATGATTTTACAGAAAAAGCCAAATGTCCAAATCCTGAACCCAAATCATAACCGTTTTCAGGTGTTTCATCATTAAAAGTCAATTCTAATTGAGTTGTTCCGTCCTCATCAGTTAAAAAATATAATTCGCAATCTTCAAGGCGCTTTTTCTTATCGAGTTTCATATTCATTAATTCAGTGTAAAATCTCACACTTTCTTCTGCATTTTTAACTCTAATCATTGTGTGTAATAATTTCATATCTCTCTCCAAAAAGTTTTTTATTTAATAACTTCTATAAATTCATAATCTGTTAAATATGGCAAATGTTCTTCAGTTATCAATTCTCCAGGAAGTAAAATTGCAATACCAGGAGGACATTCCGCAATAACTTCTGCTGAAATTCTACCAATTGCCTGTGATTTTGGAATAGTTTCTTTTGGTGAATAAAACGCTTCTCTTAAACTCATTTGAATATTTGGAGTTAACATAGGCATATGTTTTTTGTGTTCCAAATGATAAATGTCAGAATAATGAGTTTGATCAATTTTTTTCAAACATTCAACCAAGTATTCAATGTCAGAACGTTTGTTGCCAACATTAGATAACAATAATAAACCTGCATCAGATGCGCTTTCAACTTCGATATTGAAATCAATTTCCAAAATGGATTCCAAACGTTTTCCTGACAAACCATCAGCTTTGATAAATATTTTTGTAATATCTGTTTTGTAGCCAAAATCAGGTTTTAATTGATGGATATGTTCCATTTTATCGATTTCGCTACGCAAATACTTAGCATTTGAAACAGCACGAGCAATTTGTTTTTTGCCACGTGCGCTATCAAGGTTTGCACGAGCAGCATCTAAACTCGCCAAAAGCATTAATGATGGACTTGTTGTGTGTAACAATTTCAATGCTTTTTCAACTGCATCAACATCAAGCATAGAATTTTCTGCAATGTGAAGCATTGAGCTTTGGCTCATACTGCCACCAGTTTTGTGTAATGAGTGAACAACAGCGTCTGCACCAAGTTTTAAGGCAGAAGTTGGTAATTTATCATTAAAATTCCACAAAGATGCGTGTGCTTCATCAACAATCAATGGTACATTATATTTTTTACAAATTGTTGAAATTGATTTGATATCAGATACAACACCTTCATAGGTTGGGTTTGTAATCCAAACCATTGAAACATCATCATGCATTTTTAACATATTTTCGACTGTTTCAGGGTTAACATTACCCCAAATACCCCAGTCTTCAAATCTTTCAGGTATCAACCACAAAGGTTCTGCACCAGAAATAATCATGCCTGTTAAAACAGATCTGTGACAGTTTCTGTTTGTAATAATTCTTTGACCTTTTTTGGTTAAACCCATTGCAAGTGCAAGGTTTCCTGCTGTTGAACCATTAAGTAAGAAGAAAGTTTTCTTTGCTCCAAAAGCCTTTGCTGCAAGCTCCTGAGCTTCTTTAATTGGTCCTGTTGCAGGGTGAAGTGTTCCCAAGTTATCAAATTCATCAGTTGTATCAACCGCTAATGCTTTTCTTCCAATAAGTTGTTTAAACGCAGGCAAAACACCATTGCCCTTTGTGTGTCCAGGAATGTGAAACTGATACGTAGGGTTTTCGTAAGCCTTTTTTAATGCTTCAACGATTGGGGCTTGGGTCTTTGTATATTTTTTTGTTTTTGTTACACTTGTCATAGCAATAAATATACTATAAAAACATCATGAAATGCAATAGTTTTATGATATAATTAAAATCTATGAATAAATTTTTTGAACTTGTTTTTTTAACTTTTTTTCTAACTTTCGCTTCAAATCCAGTATTTGCGGTAGAAGACGTTGTTAAAAATAATGAAACAAAACTTCAAGAAACAGAAATTATCCTTCCTGAAGATACAAAACTCCCTGAACATGATGTTAATAAAGACGGAGTTATTGATGATAAAGATGTAATTGTTGATGAAACAGAAGAAAACTTCTTTATGTTTAAACTATTGGATGCCCCAATTGAACATGATGAAAATTCTTTGTTTGGTAAAATCAATAAAGCGTTAAAAGCTGAAGTTACAAGAACAGACTATTCAAATTATTTATTAAAAGATATTTTAACATTAGATTTACACAAAGGTCCTGTTGACAGAATTCAATTCTATGGCAAATATCGTGGTAATATGTCGTTTAATTTTTACGAGTCAGATTTGGATTCGGAATATGATATTACCGCTTTAGAACTTGGTATGATGGGTCAAATGAATCCTAAATACAAAAGCGACTTTAAATTGCAATTGAAATTTACTCCAACAAGTGAACGCTCTTTTATACAGAATTTAATAAGTGATGCATATATTGTTAATAAAGCAATCCCAAATCACCAAATATTTGTTGGTAACTCAAGAAATCAAGTTGGTGTTGAAGGTGGTATGAGCACAACATATGTTCCATTTGTAGTTCGTTCGCAAATCTCCAGAACCTTTGGTAACACAAGAGCTTTGGGGGTCAAAGTTAACGGTAAATATTCATTAATTGACTATACATTTGCCGTGAACAGTTCCGACAGATTTTTCAGAGAATTTTTCCCAGGGACAGAATTTACAGGTTGGGTAAATTTAAAACCATTAGGTTTGACAGGTGGTAAATACGGTAAACTTGTAATGGGTGGTGGTATAAACACAGGTAAAAATCATCACGATTACACAGTTGGCGGTGCATATATCGGTTATAATTACAAAAAATTCATGATAAATGCAGAATATTCCACTGCAGATGGTTATAATGGAAAAAATTTCAGCACAAACAAAGCAGATGGTTTTTATACAACAGTTGGTTACAAAATAACACCAAAACTTCAGCTTGTTGGAAGATATGACCAATTTGACCCAAATCGTGACGTATCAAATGATTTAAGACGAGAATACTCAGCAGGGTTGAATTATTTTATTATAGGGCAAGGTATGAGAATTCTTTTGAACTATGTATATTGTGACAACCAAAACAAACAAGATAGCCACAGATTGATTTTAGGAACCCAAATTTTGTTGTAATTAATTTATTTCTTATAAAAATTTGTATTAAAAAAATCCCTATAAATTTAATTTTTATTTATAGGGAACTTTATATGAAAAACTTTTATTGTAAATAGAAAAATTTTATTTTTCAATAAAAACGTGATTGCCATTGATAGTTACCCAATGACCATTTTCTGATTGTGAAGATGTTGACTTTGTACTTGAAGTTTTTTTAATTTCTGAGTTTTTAGGTATGCCTTTTTCTCGTAATTGTTTCATAATTAATTTTTCATTCTTTAAAAAATCTTCACTAGACATTTTTCCAATTTCTTCTCTTGTAAAAATATGGTTATTAATTCTCCAATCATCAAAAGGTTTTGTTATTAACTCATTATTTTGTATTTTTTCATAAATTTTTTGTGCAACTGAATCATCATAAATTTTTTGATTTTTCTTTTTACCAATATTTTCTTTCTTTAATTCTTTCAAGGTCTCTTGTGCAATTTTTCTACCAATTTTGTTATTCCATAAATCCATAATTTTTTCTTCTATTGGTTGTTTTGATAAATCACCTTCAAATTCATGAAAATCCCCTAATATTTTTGCAGGAAGATTTAAACCTCCACTTTTATAAACTAAAAGAGCTTGCATAAAAGCATGTTTAAACGCATCAGCTTCATTATTATGAGTTTTTGTATTTGGAGATTTTCCTATTTCAAAACCTAAGGCTTTTTGATATTCATATGTCTTATCTAAAACCTCATTATTAAATTCTTTACGCCAATTAGGTATATTTTTAAATGTATAATTATATTTTTTTTCCATAAAATTTCCTTTCTATGATATACTACTACCATGAGAATAAATTCGTTATTATTTACAAAAATAGTCTCTGTTCTTGGATATATAACTTTTTCAATTTGGTTATATTTTGTATTTTTTTATATTCCTCAATCGACAAAACATGATTTTGCAAATAATACATTTTATTCAATAATGGATTTTGTCATTTTATTTTTATTTTTTTTAATTCACATAACAATTTTTGTTTTTCTTAGTTTATTTGCAATTGAAAAACAAAAATATACTATTATTTATGAGAATAAAATAACAAAAGGTTTGATAAAATTGGGAATAATTTTAAATTTTATTCCATTAATATTATTTAGTTTCTTTTTAATTTATTTGATTTTTTTCTATGCTTAAACCTCCTTTCTAAACAAAGGCAATAAAAAAAATTGGCAACAAAAAAATTGTTTAAAGATGTAAACGGAAGAACCATCTTGGGTGTGAACCTACACATCTTGCATTTTCTTTATTATACCATTTGATGTCGAAAACTGTCAAGATTACTAAAATATAAAATAAAAGTTCAAATTTTAAAATCTACGAAATGCTTATCAAGGAGTTGTTGATTTCTGTTAATAGTTCCTCGTTGTTTGTTTTGCGAGCATATTTTTGAGCTTTTTCCAACAAACCTCTTGCTTTGTCTTCGTTTTTGAATTCAAGCATAATTTCTGCAGCATTGTAGTAATTTTCAGCAACTTTTAGTGGAGAATCGGCGTCAATATAGTTTTTAACCGCTTTTGAATATGCTTTTAACGCAGCTGGAGATTCACCAAATTTGTCATGAGCATCACCAAGACTTGCAGATACATAACCTTTTAATTTTGCGTTTTCTGTTTCATCTGCAAGATTATCTGCTACCTCAAAATAGTTGAAAGCCTCTTTTTCATACATATCTGTATAAATGTTTCCGATTTTAGCTAATGATTTTGATTGAACTGACAAGTTTTCTGCTTCACCAGCAAAAGAAACGGTACTAAAATAATGGTCTATTGCTGGTTCGATTTTATTTACATCATTGTAGATTTCTGCCATAGAATAATGCGCACGAGTTTTTACGTTGCAATCTTTTGTTCTTTGAACAGATTCATTGTAACTTTTTAAGGCTTGAGCTAAGTAATCGTGATCATCATAAATTTTGCCGACTTCTAAGAAGATTTTTGATTGTGTTTCTTTGTCCTCAACCTCATTTGCTCGAGTCAAAGCTGTTTGGAATGCCATTATTGCTTCTTTAGGTTTGCTTGCATATGATAATTTTTTAGCTTTAATAAATAGTTTTTTCAATTCTTGATCTTGAGGAATTTGAGGGTTTACAGGTTCTTCAACCTTTTTCTCTTCTTCTTTTTTGGTATCTTCAGGGAATTTTACTAAGAATTGAGCATTAATATCTTCTTCGTTATATTTAAAATCTATTTGTTGTAAGAAAAGAGCGTCAACCCAGTTTTCAACAACTTTTGAATCTTTATTCAATGTTTTTGAAATAAAGTTATCCAAAATTGATGCAGCATTTTTCAAGTTTGATTTGATTAATTTGCTATTTGGTTTTTCTTTAACAACTTGTTTTTCAATTAACTCAATGTATCCATTGACTTCTTCTTTCAAATCATCAGGGGTACCAATTGCTATTGCAGTATTTTTGAAGTCTTTTAGGATTTGAGCAATATTGATGTTTGGGTTACGTTGAGCAAGAGCCGTAGCAACTTCATTAGGGTATGTAACTTCGGCTTGTGGAGTATTTACTGCCTGGTATTGTTGATAAGCTATGTTATTTTGTGTGGCTTGATAAGCTCGTTGAGGTTGTTGCTCTGTATATTGAAGTCCTTTACTTTTGCTGTTCTGATCAGTCTGTTGCTCTTTTTGCGCATTAGAGGTTGCTTGCTCCTCATCTTGACGTCTTTTGATTTGGTTACGTCTGTCAGGAGCAACATAAGGTCGTTGATATACGTTATTTAAGTTCAACCCCATTTACAATACCTCTGGCTTTACAACAATATCTTATAATATTTGCTGTTTTTTTAACTCATACTTTTGTATTATATTTAAGGTTTTTTTTGTATATGTCAACCGATTATAACCATTTCACAGTTTTTACAATCAAATTTGAGTTGATATTTTTTACCTTTTTCATCAATCAAAAACAATTCGGTTGGAGATTTGCACATATCAAAGGCGTATTTAAGACAATGTTTTGTTCTCATAAGTTCAACACATTTGGGTTTTGTTGATTCATAAGACATTTGGCTGACTTTTGAACCACAATTTTCATAAAAACATTTGGCTTCCTGATTGTGAATATTTGCTCTGTAATCAAGTTCTTTTTTAGGGAATTCAACATATTGCATTTGTTGTTGAAGTTCTCTTTTGTAATTTTTTAATCGTTTTTGAATTAAGTCTTCTAAAATTTCACGACGAAGATTATTTATCTCAGATACAGGCATGAAAGGTAAATTAGACTTGATCTTTACATCAATTACATAAAAATCACTTTCACCGGTTTTATTTAATTGAGAAATGAAAGAACTATTCATTTTTTCAGGGTTTTTAGGTTGTTCTTTTGAAAGAATAATTTTTTCTACAGAATTTTTGTCCTCATCAATTGCTGTTAAAATATTATTTTCAAAAACAAATTCAACGCCCAAACGTCTTTTTGTTTTGGAATTTGTAAGCTGTTTTTCAAATTTTGCATCAAAATTTCTGTAAATCACAGTTCCGACTTTTAAATTATCCATTTTGTTTGGGAAGATTTTATTACCCTCAACTTTATTGACCAAACAACCGTTTAATTCTCCATTCATAAAATAACAAAGACCGTCTTGAGGATTAATTTCAGCATTAAGAACAAAATAATTTTTATCGATTTTTTTGACTTTACCTAATTTTTCACCCAAAGATTTTGGCGTATTAAAATTGAAACATTGTTTGCGATTTTCCAAAAAATAATCTGTAAAACCACGATTAAAACTCTTGTTTACATCAGGTTCAAAATCTAAAAATATTTTACCAGAAGATGTTTTTTCAGAAATTTTGTCAAGCTCGTTTCTATAATATGCAACAACGTTTTTAACGTAATTTTCATCTTTCAAACGTCCTTCGATTTTAAAAGATTTAACACCATATTTAACTAAATTTTCCAAATGTTTTGAGGCATTAAAATCTTTTAAACTTAATAAATGCAAGTCTTTTGCAATAAATTTGCCGTTTTTGTCAACAAGAGAATATTTTTTGCGACAACTTTGAGCGCATTCACCTCTATTTGCTGATCGTCCGCCAATAGAACAGCTTAAATAGCATTGACCACTATATGAAACGCATAAAGCACCATGGATAAAAGTTTCAATTTCCGTTTTGGTATTGGCACAAATTTCTTTTATAGTTTCCAGTGATGTTTCACGTGCTAAAATCACACGAGAAGCTCCAAGTTTGTCAAAAAATTGAGCTTTTTCAAGATTTCTGTTGTCGCATTGTGTGCTCATATGAATCGGAATTGGAGGAATTTCGCAGTCTATAGAGGCTTTTAAAATTCCCATATCTTGAACAATTAAAGCATCAACACCAATATCAAAGAGTTGTTTTATAAGTTTTTTGGCTTCAACAAGTTCATTATCATCAAGAATCGTATTGATTGTAACGTGAACTTTCACATTGAATTTGTGAGCATATTGAACAATTTCTTTGATATCTTCAAGAGAATTTCCGGCGTTCTGTCTTGCACCAAATTTTGGCGCTCCGATATATAGTGCATCACAACCGCTATTGATTGCACAAATAGCCGTATATTTGTCTTTTGCTGGAGCTAAAAGTTCTGTTTTCTTCATAATTCAATTGTATAACAATGTTTACGACTTGACAATATTGATTATTTATGGTATAAAGAGTGTGGGGTAAATGTATATTTATAAGTCTTGTCAACTGACGAGACTTTCTTTTTGTGTATTTGAACAGAAGCTCAAACAAGCCTTTACTACTTATTAAAAAAATGTTATAATAATTTTATGGATAAGGATTTTTTATCAACAGTAAGTCACGAATTAAGAACTCCTTTAACTTCTATTAGAGGTTTTTCTCAAACTATGCTCAATTCCTGGGATAAACTTGATGATGAAACGAAAAAAAAATTCTTAAAAATTATAGAAGAACAATCAAATAGACTTATTAATTTGGTTGAAAATATGCTTTCTGTAAATAAATTACAAACAGAAAAAGAAAATTTGATTTATAAAGAATCAAACTTGAAATTAATAATTGAACCAGTTATTTCTGTTGTCAAAAACACATATTCCACTCATAAATATGTGTTTGAACATAATGAAAACACGCCAAATATTTTAGTTGACAGATATAAGTTTCAACAGATTATGATGAATTTGATTGAAAACGCAGCAAAATATTCTGATGAACATACAACAATAACCATAAAAACCGCTTTGGTTGGTGAAAATGTTTCAATAAAAGTTATTGATAACGGTATTGGGATTGCAAAAGAAAATTATGACAAAATTTTTACTAAATTTTCTAGGATTGACAACCCTTTGACCAGAAAAGTTCAGGGTAGTGGATTAGGTTTGTATATCACAAAAAATCTTGTTGAAAAAATGGACGGAAAAATTTCTGTACAGTCAGAAAACGGTCAAACAACTTTTGAAATTTTGATGCCTGTAAAATCTGTTGAAGATCAAGCGAGGGCAAGATGCAGTCAGTAACTTTGTTAATAGATAAAAGGCTTGAGCTTTCGACAAAATACAAAAAACTTTTGGAAACGAAAAACAATATAGTTTTAGTTTCAAAAGATTTGATTTCTGCAATGAAAATTATTCAAGACAGAGAACCTGACTTGATAGTTATTTCAGATAGTATTGATAGTGATTTGTCGGATTTTTGTAAGAAAATAAGAGCATTAACATATAATATGCGACCTGTCATTGTTGCAGTATCAAAATCTGCAGAATTAGAGGACAGACTAAAAGTTTTAGACTCTGGCGCTGATGATTTTATTAGTGAACCTGTAAATTCTGACGAATTTATAATGAGAATGAAAGCTCATTTAAGAAGAGAATTTGAATCAAATTTAGATTCAAAAAAGATTTTGCCAAATAAAAATTATTCTCTAAGAGCTTTGAAAAGAATCATAAAAACAGAAACACCGTGGGCTGCAATGCTTGTTTCTATTGATAATTTTAAAAATTACAAAGAAACTTACACCGAACTTGCATCTGATAAATTAATTCAAACATTTTGTGCAATTATTCAATCAACACTTTGTGAAAATGATTATTTTGGTATGATTACAGAAGACGAGTTTTTGATTTTGACAGATCAATACAAAGCTGATAAGATGGCGACATTTTTGACTTTTGCTTTTGAATCTGTTTCTCCAAAATTTTATTCTCAACAAGATTTGAGCCGTGGTTATATTATTATGCAGGGTGATGAATATGCTGGCAGACGTTCTGATTTCGTGCATACAACAATCGGTGTTGTAACTAATGAATTCAACAAGTTTGACGATATAACACAACTTGTTAACGCCTTGGTTCATACAAAAAATATGGCATATTTACCGTTCAAATCAAATTACTTGATTGAACGACCAAAAATTACGGCAGAAAATGCTATTTTAGAAAAAGAATATAATAAAAAAATTGCAATTATTGAAGCTGATGAAGCCATGAATTTGTTATTGTCAACAATATTAAATCTTCAAGGTTTTGATATTGTTGATAAAAACGATAATCCTGCAGTTATAATATTAGATGCCGGTGAAGTTGAAAACAAAGACGGCTTGTTATTTTGTGAACAATTAAAACAAAATGAAAAATATAAAAATTCAAAAATCATTGTAACTTCTGTTTTCCACAACAAAGAAACTATTTTAAATAGCGGCGCTGATTTATATTTGCCAAAACCATACGAAGTCCCACAATTAATAAAATGGGTAGAGTTGTTTATTAAAGAATTTAACCGATAAGAGATTCTAGGATTTCAGCATTTTTAGGTGCATTTTTTGCTTGTTTTGCTGAAATTCTGTGCATATAAGTTCTTAAGGCTTCTCTAATAAGTTCGCTACGTGATCTTTGTTCTGTTTCTGCAAGCCCATCTACTTTGTTTAAAAACTCATCAGGCATTGTTACTAAAATTTTAGCCATAAATAAAAATTCCTCTTCTTAAGTATATACTAACATACATTTTCATATTCTGCAACATGGGTTAAATCATTTGGGTTATAGACAAAAAATAAACATTTGAATACCATACAAAATGAAAGGAGATATTTATGGAAGAAAATAACAACTATTGCGAAACAGGAACTTGTTATGAACACAAAAAATGTTTTTTTGAAAAACACCCTATTTTAAAACACTTATTTTATGGTCTTTTAGGTTTGTTGGGTGCGTTTTTGGCGTTTTACGTAGTCACTGATTGGTACTTCAAATCTTTGTTAGATCCAATTAATCAAATGAAAAGAATGGACAATGCTATCGAAAAACAAAATCGTGAAATGGAAAAGTCTTTCAAAAAGGCGTTCAATGGAACTCAAAGAATGCAAGAGAGAGCAAACAGAATTATCAAACTTGAACAAGATGAAGATGAATACAAAGTTATTGTTGACTTAATTCCGTTGAACGATAATGAAAGAAATGTTGAAGTAAAAACCAGCGGTGATATTTTGACAGTAAAAGCTGCAGGGATTCATGGAATGGGTGAAAGAAAAACCATTATGGAATTTATCCAAAGCTACAAATTTAATGATGATGTTGATTTAAGCAAACTAACCAAAAAACGAAAAGGTGATGATTACATCATATCAATTCCTATTATTCAACAAGAAAATTAGAAAAAATAAAGGGTAGTCATACGGCTACCCTTTAATTTTATTTTTGTTTAAATTAATTATTTATCATCTAAAGCTGCAACACCTGGAAGAACTTTTCCTTCGATAAATTCAAGAGAAGCACCACCACCTGTTGAAACGTGTGTGAAATCTTCTGCTTTACAGAATTTTTTAGCTGCAGAAACAGAGTCACCACCACCGATAACAGAAGTTGCACCATTTTTAGTTGCTTCAACAATTGCTTCAAGTACAGCTTTTGTTCCTTCTGCAAATGCTGGGTTTTCAAATGCGCCAACTGGACCATTCATCAAGATAGTTTTTGAAGATTTTAATACATCTGCAAACGCTTTTCTTGATTCCATACCAGCATCAACACCTTCAAATCCGTCAGGAATTTCATTAATTGCAACAAATTTGTTTGTACCATTTCCTGAAAAATCGTCTGTTACTAAAACATCTGTTGCCATAACAAGTTTAACACCTTTTGCAGCAGCTTTTGCTTCGATAGCTTTTGCTGTTTCAATTTGATCATCTTCGCAAATTGAATTACCGATTTTGCCACCATTTGCTTTTACAAATGTATAAGCCATTCCACCACCAATGATTAAGTTGTCAACTTTGTCGATTAAGTTTTCTAAAACACCAATTTTAGAAGAAACTTTTGCACCACCAACAACTGCAGTGAATGGTCTTGTTGGGTTGTCTAATGCTTGAGAAAGACATCTCAATTCTTTTTCCATTAACAAACCAGAAACTGCTGGTTTAACAACTTTTGCTAATTTTGCAGTTGATGTATGGTTTCTGTGAGCTGCACCAAATGCGTCGTTTACATAGAAATCACCAAGTTTTGCCAATTCGTTTGCAAAAGTCATATCGTCGTCTTTTGCTTCTTCAGCTTTGTAATAACGAATATTTTCCAACAATGCAACTTGACCGTCTTTTAATGCTTCTAATTCTTTTTCTGCGCCTTCACCAACTGGTGTTGAAACAAAAAGAACTTCTTCACCCAAAACTTTTGACAAGTGTTTTGCAACAGGAGCAAGAGTAAATTCTGGATTTGCTTCACCTTTTGGTCTGCCTAAGTGAGCCATAAGAATAATTTTTGCACCTTTTTCTTTTAAGAAGTTTACTGTTGGCAAAATTGCTTGAATTCTTGTGTCATCAGTAACGTTTTTGTCTGCATCCAATGGAACGTTAATATCAACTCTGATTAGAGCTCTTTTTCCTTGAATGTTTTCCAAATCTTTGATTGATTTTTTCATTATAGATCTCCTTTTCTCTCTCGCATTATTATAATACTAAAAACATGATTTTTTTTAAAGTATTAGTCTGTTGTAGAATGTGGTAGAAAACTATCTATCTTTTTGTAGAAAAGTCATGAGTTTTCTACAGATTTTTGTTCAATATTTAGTTTTCTACAATTTCACCTGTTTTATTGAACTTTTTTCTACTATTTTTTCTACATGCTAATATTCAGTCATAGTCAAACTTTCAACCATTTTTCTACAAATATTTAATGCTTATTATTACTATTATATTTTATTATTTATTTATATATATAATATAATATGGAAAGTTTTGAACAATCAAAAAAGATTTGCAAATTTATTTTGTTTCGTTATTTTTTTTGTTAAAACTTTTTATCATAATAGTTTACAAATCCTTTATTTATGCAATGTTTTATTATATTCTAAATTTAGGGAAAATATTAGGTAGGGAGAAATAATAATGAAATTTGTTGTGAAAAAAGAAGATTTATTTGACGGTATAAAAATTGTAGAAAGAGCTACAAGTATGAAAGCTCTGCAACCTGTTTTTCTAAATATACTCATAGAAACAGTCGATTCAAGTACCATTAGATTAGTTGCAACAGATTTAGATTTAACAGTTACTGCAATAGTTGATGCACAAGTTGAAGAAGATGGAAAAATTACACTTCCATCAAAGACATTAAATGAAATTGTTTCAAAACTAGGCAACAAACTTATCACATTTGAAATGTTAGAAGGTGAAACAACAGTAAACGTAACATGTCAAAATTCAAAATTTGATATTATTGGTATTTCAGCAAACGAATTTCCTCCAGAAGTTTATAACGTAGAATTGAAAGAGGAAGACGGATTTGAAATTGAATTAAGACCTTTTTCAAAAGCAGTAAGACAAGCAGGTTTTGCAGCTGCTGGATATGAAACAAGTAACCTGTTATCAGGTATTGTTTGTGATGTAAATGATTTGATCTTAGAAATTGCATCAACAGACGGAAACAGACTTGCTCGAGCAAGAGAACATGTTGATAATAAAGATAACAAATCCAGACAACTTATTATTCCAGCAAAAGCATTGAACGAATTTATAAAAATGTCTTCTTACATAGATGAAGAAACAGTAAAAATATATACAGAAAAAACAAAATTGATTATAAAATCAGAAAAAACAATGACAATTTCAAGAATATTAGAAGGTCAATATCCAAAATATAATCAATTGATTCCAACAGAAAGCCCAAAAGAAGCTATTGTAAATGTTTCTCAAATGATTTCTGCACTAGATCGTGTGTCTATTATGGTTAACGATAAAACAAGTATTGTAAAATTGAATTTTGCTGATAATGAATTAACATTATTTGCAGACACTCCTGATTCTGGAAAATCAGAAGAAAAAATAGATATTCAATATACTGCAGAACCATTGTTGATAGCATTCAATTATAAATACGTTTTAGAAGCGTTGAAAAATATTGATTGTGAAGAAGTAAAAATAGGTTTGAACACAGGACTTTCAGCAACTGTTTTAAGACCAAATTGTGATGAAGATTTTGTTTGCTTGATTATGCCTGTTCAAATAAGATAAAAAATCCGGATAATTAAATCCGGATAAAAAAACTCACATAAAAAAATTGAAAAGAAAGTCTTTTATACATTTAGGTCGCACTAAATGATCGAATGATTAAATAATTAATCACCTAAGCAGACCGCCATAGGATCGGAGTCCCTGCGGAGGTCGTTGCTGCGGCCCGTGCGGGCAGGGTAGAAGACCCTGCTGTACGCGTTGCTGCTACCGTTCTCCCCGCCTGACCAAACCCAGAACGTTTGAGAATCAGTGAGAGTTAATGAAGGGTTCTTAAAACCTAAAGAAAGTGCTAATTCTGTTTCTCTACAGTTTGTATAGTTTCCGCTGTCATCTTTTGCACAATATGTTGTACCTGTACTTGCTACTGTTATTGATGGATATAGTAGTTGTGCTATTGCAGCTAAGTCATCATCATCTGGCATGTTACTTGTTCCTCCGCATGCTTCTACTGCACCTGCCCATTTATCATTTTCATAACGACATTGTGTTATTCCTAGGCTTTGTGCGTAAGAACCTGCGGTTGTGTGTGTATCAGCACTTGTTGCATTTTCACCTGCACAATCTGCGTAACTCATAGCTTCAGGAAAGAACGGTGCGCTAAAACACTTGCCATTAACCTCTATTGCACAAGCACTACCTAGTTTTGTTACGTTACTGTTACTTCTCAAATCTTTTGAACTTGTATTAGGACTTTTGGACCCAGATGTATCATAAAGAATTGCTAAGCATTTTTCTCCAGTAATTTGGTTAGAATAAGGATCTTGGTTACATGTATTTGTTGGATTATATGCAACCAAAGCATTTGTTCCATTTGCAAGTTGAATACCTACAATATTTGTACCCCAGTCTTTTTGTCCTAGGTGTTTAGCGGTTTTAACTTTTGTCATATCAACTGCTTCAGGAGTTGCAGTACCTGCACCCCAAAATACTTCTTCACTAAAACAATCCATTAATTTATCGTTAGTACAAGTTTTAATTATTTTTAAATGTTTAGATAATTCTTCAACAAAGTTTTCTGTAGTTTTTAAACCAGCTAAAGTGCCTTGAGTATTCATAACTTTTAAGGCTTCTG
>SUTY01000019.1 GCA_015152455.1 Cyanobacteria bacterium SIG32 | reverse complement strand
CTGCGTTAGTAATTAAACCATTAATATATTTATTAATTGCAGCTTGCATCATTTCACTAAATTTTTCACTCTTAACAACATTTGTTCTTCTATAAACAGAAATCTGCTCTGCTAATAGTTTTTTCAAGATTTCAACTGCAAGATTTTTCTCTTTCATTTTTGAAATTTCTTCTAAGAATTTCGGATCAAACAATGAAAACTCTTCTTTAACATCAGAAAATAAATTTATAACCCCTTCGCTTCTGATACTTTGCTTTAGAAGTTCATTAATTCTAGCATTCATCTCTGGTAATGAAATCTTTCTACCTACACCTGTATTTGCTAATCTACCAATTAAAACTCTGACAGATTCAAATAAAGCCGCTTCTATTCTTTCGTTATCTTGGGCAATTGATGAACACAAAGATAACGCTTGATGTAATAATAAAGCTTCTTTTTGGAATAATTCTTTTCGATCTTGCATTTCTGGTGCAATCAAGAAGTTAACAGCACCACTAATTGTTTTCGCTCTGTCTAAATCTGAACCAGTTACAAATTTAGAATAATCAAACCCGTGTAATAAATCACGGCAAACCTCTAATTTTTCTTTGAATTTTGGATAAGACATTTGAGAAATATCCATATTGCCATAATTCTTTCTATCTCTTACGGTATAGTCATTCATTGCTTGTTTTAATGCAGTTGCAATTCCTACATAATCAACAATTAAACCGCCTTCTTTATCTCTAAATACTCGGTTAACTCTTGCAATTGCTTGCATTAAATTATAACCAGACATCGGCTTATAAACATACATTGTAGCTAACGATGGAACATCAAAACCAGTTAGCCACATATCTACAACGATTGCAATTTTTAATGGGTCGTTGTTATCTTTAAATCTTTTTGCAAGTTCATTTTTGTAAGTTTTATTTCCAACAACATCTCGCCAATCTTCTGGGTCATTGTTATCAGAAGTCATTACAACTGCAATTTTTTCTCGATTTTTCTCTGCCCAATCTGGACGAAGTTCTAAAATTCTACGATAAATTTTCATAGCTATTGGACGAGAATAAGCAACTATCATAGCTTTACCTGTCAATAAGTTTTCTCTGTTTTCTTCGTAGTGTTTTAGAATATCATCAACAAGCGAATTAATTGTATTTTCATTACCTAAAAGTTCTTCAAAGTTCGCTAATTGACGCTTACTTTTTTCTACAACTTCCGCATCAGCATTTAAAGCCATTAACTCATATTCTTTATCGATTAGAGCCAATGTTGCAGGATCTAGTTGAAGTTTAACTACTCTACTTTCATAGTAAACAGGCCGAGTTGCACCGTCTTCTACAGCTTGTGTCATATCGTAGATATCAATATAATCACCAAATACTTCTCTAGTATTTCTATCTTTTACAGAAATTGGAGTTCCTGTAAAACCAATATATGTTGCGTTTGGCAAGCAGTTTCTAATAATTCTTGCAGTGCCGGTTTTTATTTTACCAGTTTTATCATCAACTTTTTCAGTGAATCCATATTGACCTCTATGTGCTTCATCAGCCATAACAATAATATTACGACGTTCTGATAATGGTTCATCAGATTCTTCAAACTTTTGCATTGTAGTAAATATTATTCCGTTGGCTTCTCTGCCATTCAACCAGTCTTTTAATCCTATATCTGCCGGGGAAGAATTATCGCCCAATTTTCTGCAAGTTGCTTGAACAGGAACTTGTCTTAAAAAGTCCTGACATCTTGAAAACTGTCCGTAAAGCTGATTATCTAAATCGTTTCGGTCTGTTAAAACAACAATTGTTGGACTGTTTAATGCTTCTTGCAAAAGATGAGCATAAAATACCATTGATAAAGATTTGCCACTTCCTTGCGTATGCCAGAAAACTCCACCTCTACCATCGGTTTGAGTAGCGTGCTTTGTTGATTCAATAGCTTTTCTTACTGCAAAATATTGATGATAACCCGCTAAGATTTTAAAACTATCAGCACCATCTTTATTAAAACAGATAAAGTTTTTCAAAATATCTAGTAAGCGTTCTTTAGTAAAAATTCCTTCGATAAAAGTATCAAATTGCGCATATTGAGTGTTTTCGTAGTTTCCATCTTTAGTTTTCCATTCCATATATCTATCTTCGCCAGAAGTTATTGTTCCAGCTCTTGATTCTAACAAATCAGACATAACGCAAATTGTGTTATAGGTAAACATTGATGGAATTTCTTTCATATAGTTTTTAATTTGTCTATATGCAGCAGATGCGTCTGTTTCTTCTCTTGATGGGGATTTTAGTTCAAATAAAACAACAGGAATACCGTTTAAAAAAATCAAAACATCTGGTCTTTTTTCTGAGTTCTCAATAAAAGTCCATTGATTTGCAACGATAAATGAGTTGTTATCAGGATTTTTATAATCTACAAGATAAATTATAGTTGAGCGTTGCTCGCCATTTTCCATATAACGAGCTGGAATACCATTTTGCAAGTAATCCATAAATACCATATTTTGTTGCAAGAGGTCGTTGTTATCTATGTTTTTAAGTTTGAATAACGCATCTTGAATAGCATCTTCTGACGCATTTTTGTTTAATCTATGGATATAATCAAGCAGAATATCTTCATACAAAGGACAATAAAAATCACGAGTTTCAATGTCAGGACCATAAACGTGTGTATAGCCCATATTTTGGAATAACTCCACTACTGAATTTTCATAAGATTGTTCGGTGTATATTGTTTGCATTTATGCTTTCACTCCTTTTATAGATTTTAAAAATTCATCAACTTCTTTTTTTCTTTCTAGGTTGTCTTTTATTAATACGCAGAAAAGTAGAAGTTGATACAACTCATCATACCATTTTTCAAGTTCTTCGTCACTAATATCAATGACATTGTTTTTATTACCTTCTTTGGTTTTATTATTATGCCTAATATCAAGAGTGTTATATAAACCTCTAGCTTTATTATAAAAATCTGCATAACCCTCAATAGGTTGCTTCAATAATGGTTCGTATTCACGGTAGATTGAAAATAAAAGATTCCTTTTACCTTCTAAATCGCCCTTCATAGATGCATGATTGTATTTCAAAATAGCCAAAGCAGTATCTTCTGAAGATATTTCTGCAACTGTTGTTGCTGCAGGATTTTTGGGAATTAAGAATAATTTTTCTTCATTTCTATCAATTATTATTTTATAGTTTAAATATTCTAGTAATAGATGAGAATTTTCTAACATTAATCTGAAATTTTTGGAAGTTTTAAAGTCTTGATTGTGAAAAATACGAAATTTTTCTACAATTAAATAGAATATGTTATGATAATATTCTAAAGTCATAATAATATTTTTATTTGAAGTAACTTTAAAAAACTTATGTGGCAAATTTAACTGAGTGCTCATTTCTTTTATTGACAAAAAACAACCTCTTTGTTTCCAATTTTCTAATAAATATTCATCAAAAAAATCTTCAATAGAATATTTTATAATTGTATCATAGTCATTATCAAACACTATTAAATCATTTTCAAATATATTTTTTATTTTATTCATTTCATCTGAAACATTATATTTTTCTTTTAATATTTCAAATATATTCTGTCTTGTCATAAAATAACTTATCCTTTGAATCGTCCTATTTCACTTTTTTAAAATCTTCTTGCACTGTAAGATATTCTTTTAACCAATCTGAATATTTAGGATTTAATATAAAAGTATCATTGGTTTTTAATTGACCAAAACCTTTTACACTAAGAGCCAACATTTCTTCATAATGTTCACCCCAATCATCTCTATAAATAATATTTTTATTATTAACACACCAAGAAATAACTAATTTTTCACTGTAATTAAGTTCATCATATGCTCGATATATTTTTTCTTTTTTAATATTCTTTTTTTCTTGTTCTCTATTCTTTTCTTGTTCTTCGTTGTATTTTCTCACTCCAATATTAACAAGCCATTCTACAAAACTGGCGATTGATAATCCTACCAATAACCAGCCCCAAATTGCCCAATCCTTTTCCGCAAAAACAAGAATAATAATCCCTGCGATTAAATAGTGGAAAGGTTTGTTAAAAAAAGTTAGAATTTTAACCAAGGAATCTGGATTCATTTTACACCTCAACCTTATCTACATCAATTTTGCCAGACATGAGTTTTGGTAATAATGTGTCACGAAGTTGAATAAGTTTAATATTTTCATTTAAATTATTTGAAATTAGTGTATAAATATTTTTTAATGTTTGTTCCAACTCAGATAATATGCCAAAACCATTTGGAATATTGATGATATAATCAGGAAGAGCTTTTTTACTTAAATGCAAAACTGTTGTTCCATTTACATAACCCAAACAATGACTTTTAAATTCTTTTGATTTCAGCATTGTTGCAAGAATAAAATGTGGCATATTATTTTTAGGAACTACTTTTACTACATCCATTGAAAATATAATTTTTTCATATTTATCAGTACACAATAAAAGTTCAGTATTACCTATAACATCAGCATTCTGAGTTAAGTCGGTGTGGGCAACTAATATATCATACAACTTCGCTTCCTGCTCTATCTTACATTTATCAGATGGAATAATTTCCTTATAACCATCTAATTTGAAACCTCCATTTCGCTCAAAGTTTTTAATTGTAGCCATAGCATATTTAGATGATTGTAGTTCATTTCCCTTATATGAATATCCTCCGATAAAATCTGCAACTTTATCTAATTGTATGCATTGCCAATCATCAGGCATTGTACCACCGAATGGTTCAAAATCCACAAACCAAGATTTAAAAATTGCTTGGGCTTGTTGTTCTAAATTATTATTTATCAAATTGTTTAATTCGATTTTGTCATCAATCGCACTCAACACCTTCGCAATCTTTTGTTGCGTTTCAAGTGGTGGCAATAATATATCAAAATCTTTTACAATATCTGTTTTTAAGTTTTGGAACACACTACCATTCGCTTGATTTAATAGTTTTTTTTGAATATCAATAAATTTATAATATAAAAAATCCCTTAACAAACCCTGATAATTAGAAAAAACCAACCAACCGTCATGTACACAAGCTTGAATTTTCATTATTTTAGGTAATCCCGGTGTTGCACTATTTGAAACAATTAAAGTTTCAGGTTCTACAAGAACAGAGTGTTTTACACCATCATAAATAATGAATTCATTAGTCTTTCTTATATATCTTGAATTATCAGATGTTGCATCTGCTATTTTTACCCAAGGCATTCCTTTATTAGAGATAAATTGATGAATTGGTCTTGGTGATGCACCTCTTCGAATTTCAACAATATCACCAATTTTACATTCTTTCCAATTAGAGGTCATTTTCTGTTACCTCCTGTCCATTTTTAAAATATCTAAATGATAAGTCTGCTATATTAATATATACTCCGCATTTATATTTATAATCAGAACATAAACAAGTAAAAGCAGATAATTTAGCGAAATCTTCTGCACATTCATTATTATTTTTTTTGATTTCTATAACTAAAATATTATTATTGTTGCTTCCACGTTTATGCAATATAATATCGGGTTTGCAGGTTGATTCATAATTAGCAATATTATATTGACTTGTTTTTATGTAACATTCATTACCTCGACATCCAATACACTTACAATAGACCTTTTTTGAATCATCAAAATTTTTGTTATATTCAACATCAATATTTAGTGATGTTTTTTTATACCGCTCATAATTATTTAATAAATTTTCAAAATAATGAGCAATTCTGTAAGATAAATCTTGTTCATGAACAGAATGTTCTACTAAATAACTATCGTTTTCGTATAATAACTCAAGGCTTTGTTTTAAAAGATTTATTATTTGTTTTAAATTAGAGGTCATTTTCTGGTGCCTCCCATCTCTTTCCGATTTCTTTAGAAATTTCTTCTTCTAATTTTATTTTTTGTTTTTTGTTTAATGCAAAATCTAAAACCCAAGTATCTAGGATTTCATTAATATACTCAGAATCAAGTCGAACAGTTTTTAAATCTTCTTTATCCATTTTCTTTTTAGATTCAGAATTATTTAAAATTTCTTTATTTTCTTTCAAATCTCTTTTTATAACTTTTTTTGCTCTAATATAAGAATTTGCAACTTCTTCTTTTATTAAATTCTGACATTCATAATGCTTAACTAAAATTCTATTTATGTTTATAAGACTTACATAGAGTTTTGCTAAAAGTTTTAAAGTAGATACTTTTATGTGATTCAATTTAAACAAATAGGTTTCTAAAGGGACTTCTTTGCACAAAAACTCTGTCGTAATGTCTTCTTGCTCATAAATGTAATTAATATCATGATGAACATAAGTTAATATTTCGTATAATTTTGGACTTGTTTTTATCAAAAAACCATATTCATTAATATCAAAATTAGTGTCTTCTAAAGTAATAGGTATACAAGATTTTAAATCCGAATTGGTTAAATTATGCATCATTGCTACAGTATTTTCGTGATGATATACGAAAACTTTGGTTAATATATTAATATCGTAAAAAAGTTTTAATAATTTTGCTTTTTCATTACTTTTTAACTCATCGTTAGATTGCTTTATATTACAAAAATACGCACCCCAAGCACCTGCAAAAGCCCCAATAAAAGTTGCAGTTAAAGTCGATATAAAAATTGTTCCATCAATACACATACTTTTTACTTAAACTCCATATTCAGGGACTTTTCCCAATTAGTATCAACAAGTACTTTCAAAGATTCAACAAATTTATCTATAGAATCTTTTTCCTCTTTTGTTTCAACATTCTTTTTTCTAATTTCTTTCATAACATCAAGCAAAGTTTTAAATTCTTTTTTATCAAATTTATAATAAGGTTGCCCTTTTAACATTTTTAAAACATTTTCTAAAACTATTGCAGCTGTGCAAAAATCTGTATCAAAAGGGTATTGTTTTAACATATTTATATAAGTATTAATAATTAATTCTTGAGCTTTATTGATTTGCATCTTACTTCACCTCAAAGCCAATTGCAGACAAGTTCTTCTTGATTTCTTCTTGCAAGTCGTTTGATTTTGCGAACATTTCAGATAATTCAGAAGTTAATCGTTTCATTTTATCTTCAAAAGGTTCGCCATCGTCTTCTTGTTCTTCTATTCCAACATATCTACCAGGAGTTAAGATATAATCTTGTTTTGCAATTTCTTCAGTTGATACAACCGCACAGAAGCCTTTTACATCTTCTAGCGTTCCTTCTTGGAATGCAGTAAATGTATCAGCAAGTTTTTGGATATCTTCTTTTGTAAAATCTCTATGTTTTCTATCTACCATATAGCCCATTTTTCGAGCATCAATAAATAAAGTTTTACCTTTTTGTTTTTTATTTTTAGATATAAACCAAAGAGTTACAGGAATTGTTACGCTATAAAACAATTGAGTAGGAAGTGCAACAATACCTTCAATCAAATCGTCTTCAATAATATTTTTTCTTATTTCACCTTCGCCACTTGTTTGAGATGATAAAGCACCATTCGCAAGGACCAAACCAATTTTCCCATTTGGTGCAAGGTGGTGTATCATATGCTGAATCCAAGCAAAGTTGGCATTTCCTGCAGGAGGAATACCATATTTCCAACGCACATCTTCTTGCAATTTATCTTGTCCCCAGTTTGAAAGGTTGAATGGAGGGTTTGCCATAATAAAATCAGCTTTCAAAGTCGGATGAACATCATTAAAGAATGTATCTGCTTGTGATTGACCAAAATCAGCGTCAATACCTCGAATTGCCATATTCATCTTTGCCATTTTCCAAGTGTCAGAATTTGATTCTTGACCATAAACAGAGATCCGATCTCTATTTCCACTATGAGCCTTTAAAAACTCAACAGATTGAACAAACATACCGCCTGATCCACAACAAGGGTCATAAACACGGCAATTTTCAAAAGGTTTAAGTATCTCTACAAGGGTTTTGACAATACTTGATGGTGTATAAAATTCACCACCTTTTGTGCCTTCATAAGCTGCAAACTGAGCAATACAATACTCATAAGTTCTACCAAGTAAATCCTTGCTTTCTTCGGTATCATCCATTTTGATATTATTAGTAAACAAATCAACAACTTCGCCTAAAACCCTTTTATCTAAATCTGGTGAACCATAGTTTTTAGGCAAAACGCCTTTTAGAGATTTATTTTCTCTTTCAATAGCAAGCATAGCTTCGTCAATGATTTTGCCGATTTCAGGTGTGTGCGCAGATTCTGAAATTTTTGACCAACGAGCCTCCTCTGGCACAAAGAAAATATTTTCTGATAAATATTCGTCTTTATCGTTTTCAAAACCATCACCTTCGGCAAGAAGTTCTTGATATTTTTTATCAAAAACACTAGAAATATAACGCAAGAAAATTAAGCCAACAATTACTTTTCTATATTCTGCAGCCGGAATATGCCCCCAAAGAACACAAGCAGCTTTCCATAATTGTTCTTCAAATCCTATATTTGCGTTATTTTTTCCTGCCATACTTGCCTCGCTAAATTAAACACCTATTTTTCTTAAATTTTATCATGAAAATTAGACACTTATTGAATTTGTAACGATTTATTTGCAAATAAATTATTGATACGAATTGTGTCTTTGGGCTTGATGTTTCTGCTGACTAGAGTGATAGATGTTAGTAAGGAGGTCATATGCCTAATATATTTGAAACATATCTAGAAGTTAAAAACGTAAGAATGCTTAGAGAAAAACTTATCGAAATGGGTATTAAGTCAAAGAGTGGGGAACCGTTTGCACGTGGTCATTTATACGAAATGCTTTTATATATAAGCATGGCAGTGACAAAATCTGGAGAATATGAAAAGGGGGAAATAACAAAAATTTCAGTAGGTGAAATTGAAAAATATGTTCAAGCCGATTTGCTAAAATTATTACAAGATGAGTTGTTTATTCAAGAGTATTTAGTCAAATTTTCAATAGAGCAACAACAGAAAATACTAGCTCAAATGCAAACTTTTGCTCCAGATAATATCTTTATACGTACGGCCATAAACCGTGTGGATTTAAAACCGGAAACAATTACAATCAATTACGATATGAGTTATATTATAAAATATTTTGAGGCTATAACTACTTATTCAGTACTCAAATATAACCAGAAAGATGCTGAAATTATTCAGCGAGAGCAAAAAGTAAGATTACTTCAAGCTCCGCAGCGACAGAATAAAATTATCATTCAAGGAGAAAGAAATTACGATATGAATATAATACAGGCATTGATAAAAAGTTTTTGGTACAACAAGTTAGGTGCTGAAAAAAGGTTGCCAAAAGAAGCTCGTAATGGTAATAACAAACGTTTACGTAAATTAAGATTCTTACCACCAGAAATGATTGAGTCCATAATGAACGGCACCCAAGACCCAGAACTAAATGTGAAAAAACTAATTGCAATAGCAAATGAGTATGTGAAAGATTGATAAAATGTAATATTTACAGTGGCCAAGGTCTATTACGCTGTAAATACTTTGATTTCCACTTGAATTCTATATTAATTTTTTTATTTTCAATTGAAATGGACGCTTTTAAGTATTCTTTTAAAAATTCAATAAACCCAAAAGCAACACCTCCAAAAAGCAGTATCGCGAGCAATATTGTACCAAATATTTCACAAAAAGTTGGGAAATAATCTAATAAAAATAAATGAATGTGTCTTTTTAAATATTTAAAAACTTTATAACTATAAAATGATAAAAAACTTTCATTCTCATGCAATAAATAAGGTGCTAAAATTTTTTAAACAACATTATGATGCTCTATATATCTTGTTGCAACCTCGTAATTTTTACAACATTTATCATCTGTTTCATCCCAAAGGTATTTTTTTACTTCTAACAAATATTCTTCGCAAAATGTTTCTAATTTATCAAAATCTCTTGGCTTAATTAAAAACTGATTAAATTGCATTTTTTGGTTAAATTCATCTTTTATTTCAAAATACATAGATTGTATATCTTGAATCGTTGATTTACTTTTTTTCTTAGGTTTTCTTGAATAAATTATATCGCTGTACTCGCATACTAGTTCATTACACTTTGAAAACATCAAATTAACTGCTTGATAAAGATTTTCATATCGTAATTTAAACAATTCTTTTTTAGCAGATTTTTCCGCGATTCTATTTTGTCCACAAGCGGCGGCCCAAGCTAATAACCCAATCATTATGGTTGCCAATGCTTGAATAAATAAAGCCAATGCTTGTTTATCTGATTCAAATAAATCTAAAATCACATTATCCATACTGAAATAATAACATAAAATATAAATTTAAAAGCAAAAGGACTCTTTGAAATCGCGGAAAGAGAATCTGCACGAAATAACGGAGAAATTCTCTAAAAAATGAAATTTAGAGAATTTTGCAATCCGCCAAAGCGCGCGTCGTGCGGAATTTTTGCATTAAAAAAGAGACTGTAATTCAGTCTCTGTCTTTAAAAAATGGAGATTAGGAGATCCGAACTAATGTCCAAGATTTCCCCATTATGATCTTTTTATACTTACAGTATTGCTCTGATTTCAACTGTTATCAAGTCTTTTTATGACTATTGAATCATTCCAACACAATTATTAAACAGAAAATTTACAAAAAAATTGTAAATTTTTTAAATTTGACACATATTTTTGGTCTAAAATCCTGTTGTAACAAGGTAAATCCTGTCAATTAGCCCAATTACCTACGTAAAATTACGGACTTGTAGGCTATTTAAAAAATCATTATAATGTGAATGTTTATAAGATTTACACTGCAAAGGAGGCTTTATGTCTAAATATTTGAAATTTATGAATACCCCAGAAGGCGTACAACAAATTTTTATTCGTGAAAAGATCGGCAAAATGTCAAGCGGCGAATTTGAAAAATATGAAAAACGTATCTATGAACAATTAAATAAAATTGGAATTCCAACAAATGGAGAATTAGCGTATGAAAATCAAAATAAAATTTTTGTTTGGCACACAATGGGTGATGGCAAAGTTTGTGGAGATTGTGCCTTGATGGACGGAAAGATTTTCGAATATATGGAAGATATTTCGGATGACATGCATCCAAATTGCAGATGTTATATCGAAGAAATTGATCTAGAATCTGTTTAGTTGATATAATAGTCATGTGAAAAAGTTTTTATTAATAATTTTAACTTTAATTTGTTTTGCTTCGTATGGCCAAGCAAAACAGATTTTACCTGCAAAAATTGAAGAAAACACAATTACAATTACAGCCAAAAAAACTGGTGATTTGGGTAAAAATTATTTTTATTGTTTAAATGGTAACAAATGTTCAACTGAACAAATTGTTCGAGAATATTATAAAAATAAAGGTTATCAAGTTATGCGTGCCGAATATTCTTTTTGGAAAGGAATTTTTGTACTTTCTTTTCTTGACGAATTGTATCCGCAGACTTTGAATAACAAATCCGAAAATAAATTTTTTGATACAGAAAATAAAAATGTTACTAATGAAGAATTAAATAAAAAATTGAATTTAATAAAAAAATCTAATATTCAGTTATTTATAAATAACCAAATCACAAAACACGAAAAAGGTTCATACATCCGTTGGCTTGATGAGTGGGAAATTGAAGGTTATAAAAATCCGACAGTGTATTTTAAGTCCACAATTGTTCAAGAATTTTTAGCAAAAATAAATAACAAAACTTTTCGCAAAATTTTAGAACATACAATAGAAATATACAACAGTAATCCTGTTGGCACACCAGATTATATTATTTGGAACGAAAAAGAAATGATTTTTATTGAAGTAAAACGAAAAAAAGAAACTTTAAAACCTGAACAAATTGAATGGGGAGAATTTTTAATAAAAAATAAAATTCCGTATCAAATAGTGCGTGTTATTGAAAAATAAATAGAGCCACAAGTTTTTGAATTTTAGAGAATTTTACTGAACGGCTAAAGCCCACGTCGTGCGGGATTTTTGCATAAAAAAAGAGATCTGCAATAGATCTCTTATTTTAATTGGTGGACCTTCACATACAAGTTAGTACTGAGTGTGCCTAAGTTTGAATAATAACAACTATTTAAACCAGATTTCAAAAGTACACTTTTTCTGGAGCCACAAATAAAATTACACCCTCAAAAAACTGCAAAAAATTATTGGATAAAAATGGGTAAAATTGGGTATAAATAATAAAAACTTATTGTCACTTAAACCATACATTAGCAAAAATCATCAAAAACCTCGCCACCAGTCCATTCTCTACCACACGCAATTGTATAATATTTATCTGCACCCTTTTCACTAAAACAACTACAATATAATGAGTGATAATAATTACCATCTTTGGTTGTTATTTCTGTTACATACCAAGGCTTAACACAATTTTCATTTATCTGGATAGTTTGAACTATTATTATTTGTTTTTCTTTATTATATTCAAATTTTGTAATTTCAGATGTAAATAATTCGCTTTGACATAAAATTTTTCCAATTACAAGATTTGATAAATATTCCTCAAGCAAATTTGTATTTATCTTAACTGGACAACACGGAAACTTTGTTGGTGTATTCCAAGTTTGATATGCATTTGGTGTTAATGACTCTTTATATATTTCCTCGTAATGATTTTCTATTAAAACATTATTATTCTGTTCTTCTTTAGATGGTTGAAAAATCCATTCCCCCATACCTACAGTTATATTTCTATTTTTTTCACGTATTTGAGATATTTTCATTAATTGTTCATATAACTTTTGATTTTCTTCATCTCTTTGTGGCTCTTTATTTAACCATTGTTCTTGTCTTTTGTGTAAATTATCAGCTTCTTCTTTTGTGGTTGGTCGCAT
Source organism: Cyanobacteria bacterium SIG32 (assembly GCA_015152455.1). Lineage (GTDB taxonomy): Bacteria > Cyanobacteriota > Vampirovibrionia > Gastranaerophilales > Gastranaerophilaceae > SIG32. Next base: position 13,051 of record SUTY01000019.1, on the reverse strand, counting down.
CCAAGATGTATCTTGCTTTTCACTGGTATACTTATGTAGTTTTTCCCAATTATTTTCTTTTAATTCTTCTATTGAACATCCTGTTATATACTCTATTTTGTTTCTTGTGTTAGGGTTATTTATTATATTTTCTTCTTTAGTAATCCAACGCAAATTTTCTGGTCTATTATTTTGTTTATTTGTGTCAATATGGTCAACAATATATTCTTTTGATAAATTTTCCCCATGAAAAGCCGTTGCCACAATTCTATGGACTCCTTTACTGGCAATATACAAATATCCATGATTACCGTTTTTCCCAAATGTCCATTTGTTATCTAGCAATCTAGGTTTCGTTTTGTCTTTTGGGTATCTTAATACAGCACCATTATCCCTAACACAATAATGTTCTCCTTGATATAAACACTCTTTTTCTATATGAAAATCATTAATATCTATTGAAAACACTTAATATACTCCTTTTATAGAATATTTCCTATTGTTATTAATCTTTTAAGTATATATTCACCTTACGAACAGTTTTAGAATGCCCTTCTATGTTTACATATTTATATACACCATCTGCGTATAAAGTATAGTTTCTTGGAATCTTAAATCTTTGTTTATCAACAAAATCATAATTAAAATTAAAATATACAAATTGTCCAGCATAACAATCATCATCACCTAAAGACCATTTAGGACATATATAACCTAAAGCACCACCATCTAATGCTTGCTGAATAAATATTCTTTTATTTGAAATAGAACCATGGTCAGTACTAGCAAAACAAGAGTTCGATATTAATAAACAAAATAAAACCAATAAGACTTTTTTCATACTACACCTCAACTTTTGAGAAAATTATAGCATGAATAATGAGTTTTTACCTTAAAAATTAAAACAAGCTTAATACCAAAAATTTTATTTTCTTACAAAACATAATTTTTCGACTGTCTTGTTAGATTAAAAAGATAATAAACACAATAAAAAAGACCGATTTAATATCGGTCTTTTTTTATATTGGTGGAGGTTAGGAGATTCGAACTCCTGACCCCCTGCGTGCAAAGCAGGTGCTCTACCAGCTGAGCTAAACCCCCACATTTCTGTGGTGTAACCATTTAATTTCGGCTACATTTAATATCATACATGATGATTTTTTTTTGTAAAGTACTTTCTTATAATTTTTCTTCAATTTTTTCAAAAATTTCTTTTAACCGAGGTTTGTTATGACTATACCACCAACCAATCAATGTCTCAAATGCCGTTGCCTGTCTGTATTCTGACTGGTTTGAACGTCTTGCTATCGGTACAGACAAATTCCGACCTCGTCTTGAAATTTCTTGTTCTTCTTCGGTTAAGAATTCTTCCAAATACTTTAAAAGTTCTGCTTGAAATGATGCTTTTACTCTATCTGTTGTTATTTTATGCAAATCTTTTGAGTTTTGTGTCATCAAAATTGTTTTTTTTCTGATGTGCAATTCCCAAACAGCGTCGCCTAAATATGCGTAGTTTCTCATATGCATTTCTGTCATACTTTGATAATAACATAATTTACATAATTATTGTAATTTACTTAATAAAACATAATAATTTTACACAAATACATAAACGTGCTAAGATAACTTTGAAAAAGTATTAGTAAATAAACACGGAGAGAAATATGCTCAAAAATGTTATCACACAAGGCTTTAAGACCTTAGGGGGGGGGGTAGAAACGCTCTCCTAGCAAGGCTTTCAGGCATATCTGCCGTTGAATGGTTGAATAGTTTAAAGGTTGAAAGGTTGTTAACAAGAATCAGATCTTGTACAACCTTGTTTTGTTATATAGAAAATTTAAGTCCTCCATTATGAGGGAGGATTTAGGTGGGTGATTATTAACAATAATAAAAGCTCACCCACCCCCAGCCCCTCCCTAGCGAGGGAGGGGAGTAGAGAACAGTAATAAAAAAATAGTAGTACATATAAAAAAATGAAAGGAAAAAAGTTATGAAAAACGAAAAAAGTAAATTCTTAGTGCCTCAGTGCCTTAGTGCCTTAGCGCCTTTTAAAAAATCCGCCTTTACTTTGGCTGAGGTATTAATCACCCTAGCAATTATCGGTGTAGTTGCGGCAATGACAATTCCAACATTAGTTGCAAATTATCAAGAAAAATCTTGGGGTACCGCAGCTACTGTTTTTGAAAGAAAACTTGAAGAAGCACTAAAAGTTATGAATACCCAAGCAACTTTGGCAGGTTTAAAAACTACAGAAAATTTTGTTGAAGAATTGTCTAAACATTTAAAGATTACCAAAACTTGTACTAATGAAAAATTAATGGATTGTTTTAGCAGTGAAGTTAATGGTATTGCCCAAGTTGTGGATTTGGCTAATGAAACATCATCTTCTGAAATGAACATGTTAAGAATAGCTAATTTAAAAACAGCTAAAGATTTAGGGAAAAAAGATTGGAATACCACAACAGTTGGTGTTCAATTTGCAAATGGTACTACTGCAATTTTGGCATACAATGATAAAACTTGTGTTCAGGATCCCTATTCTAACCAAATAAATGGTCTTGATTGTTTAGCTATAATGTATGATACATCTGGATATAAAACACCTAATGAACAATCTAAAGATGTTAGAACTTTGAATGTAGATATTCAAGGCACCTGTGCATTTAAAATTAATGGGCAGTGTTATGGCTTACCCAAAAGTGTTTCTGGACGATCACTTTCTTATGAAGCATGTCAAGAAATAGTAGAGTCAGGTGATTATTCTCCAGCTATATGTAGTACCAATGCAACTTATAATACGCCTATTTTGGCTGCGCAGCAATGTGGAGGATTCAGTAAGATGTTACAAGAAGAAGATTTCCAATATTTAAAGGAATGGTTATATTCTGTTAATCCTAGTAATGGTGCACGATTATTAAAAGATGAAGCAAGGCTTACTCTTTTGGGTTTGTCACTTCGCGATACTATAGTCGCTCCAGATTGTCATTCAAACGGAACAACATATGCGAAATATCTGACATTTGAAGCTAATGGGATGAGTTATGGCTCAGGTTATGAAGGATATTTTTCTAAGGCGAATACATATTTTTTCTGTAAACAAAATTAGTTCTATAGGGTGTAAATTTTGAACAATTAAATACAATATCAAAACACAGGAGGGTGAATGCCCTCCTTGTTTTATTAAGAAGGTCGTGCAATAATGATTTCAAGGAGAGATTTATGAAAAATTTATTGATTATATTATTCTGTTGTGTTTTAACAACAACTTCGGCTTTTGCAAAATGTAATTGCAAACCAACTTGCAACTGTGTTTCAAAAAAAGTTGTGAATGATGAATTAAAATTCTACAAAAATTATGCAGAAAGTGTTAAAAAAGAACGTGCGGCAGTTTCTAATGCGCTACAATTAACTGAAGAACAGGCTCAATGCAGAAATGAGCTTATGCGTGAAAATACAATTCTTTTAGAACAAAATTACAAAAAATTGTACAAAGAAACTAAACAACTTAACGAACTTAAAGCGCAAAAAGCATCATTAAAAACAATAAACGAGCAAGAAAAAATTGTTAACTGTGTAAAAAAAGAAATCAATGCAATTGTTAAAAATGAAAATAAACAGTTCAAAAAAATTCTTGATCGCCAACAACGTTCTAAGTTAAAAATGATTCAAAAGCTCCAAAAAAAATCCATAAATGATTTGGATAACAAAAAAGATTATTACAAATCAAATCCTAAAATGCGACCTTTTGGACAAAAATCAAATTGCAGATGTAAAAAATAAAGCGACTTATTTAAGTCGCTTTTTTTATTTGATTAATGATTTAATGCTATGTAATACTTCGGTTATAAATCCTATCAAGGTGAATTCTACATCTTCCGGTGCTTCTAAATCTTCTTTCAAGATAAAAGTATCAAAATCTGGTTTTTGGGCAAAAATATTAATTTCTTCTTTTTTACCCTCTTGTTCTTGTCTTCCTTGGCTCATATAGCCCAAGTTTCCACCACCGCCATCATTTTGCATGCTAGCTGCGGCTTTGATAATTGGTTTTGAGCTCAATACGTTAACATCGAAACTCATTGTCCTGTCCCCTATGGTTTTCCCTTATATATATAAAGTATATTTTTCATGAATATTTGTTACAATTTTGGGGTTTTGTTAAGAAAAATTTACAATTCGTTATTGCTCAAATTTGAATACTACCTGAGTCTTAAAACCCAGTTCAAACAAGTCTTTTTTTCTAATTGCATGGAAAATATCTGGGCGGTAATCAATGTTATTTGGGGTTAAATACATTTCGGTAATATTATTTTCTGAATCGTAATTTACACGAATTTTTTTGATTAAACTTACATGTGCTCTATCCAATCCATCGGCAATTCTTAGTATTCCGCCAAGACGTTTTACAATTTTTCTGTCTTTTTTGTCAAAATGGCAATAGACTTCGTGTTCCTTTTTGTCAGGTAAACTACCTCTATGATAGCGACAAACACAAGAGATTATTTCTTTTTGTCTTTCGTTAAAGTCTTTCAAGCCATAATCTAGAATCATTTTTTGACTGTGCTTATTGTGACTTTTGGAATCAATATAATAACCTATGTCATGCAATAATGCTGCATTTTCCAAATATGTTCGTTGTTTGTTTGACATTTCTTTTAACGTTTCATTCACACCGTCAAATATCATCATGGCTAATCTCCTCACTTCTTGTGGGTGAGATGAATTATTGGAATATTTTTCTAACATTTGTTCAGCGGTTAATTTCATAATTAAACTTTACCAAAAAAAATTTTCCACTTCAAATTTTATGATATAATGGAGATGAATATGGAAGAAAGACGTCAAAATAATTTGGGAGAGAATTTCGATATACCTGCATCTGTGCTTGATGAAATCCAAAAAAACATCGAGGACATTATTTTGAATTTTGACATTCCAGAAGGCAACAAGATTGACGTTATTAAAAAAATCAATTTTATGTATTCTCAGACACGTTTTCTTTCTGTTACAGACTCTTTAACAGGACTTTATAACAGACGTCACTTTGAAGATACACTGGAAAGAGAATTTTTAAGAGCGAGTAGATACAAAAATAATTTAAGTTTTGCAATAATTGATGTTGATTTTTTCAAAAAAGTTAATGACACATATGGTCATAGCACAGGTGATTATGTATTAAAAGAAGTTGCTTATTTAATTTTACAAAATCTTAGAAAAACAGATATGGTATTTAGATATGGCGGAGAAGAATTTGCCGTAATTATTACAGAAACTCCAAAAGAAAAAGCTATTGTACCTTTAGAAAGACTAAGAAAAGCAGTTGAAGAATATCCGTTTAGTTATAATGGGCAAGATATAAAAATAACAATTAGTATTGGAATTTCTGAAGTTTGTGAAAATATCACAACAGTTCATCAACTTTTTGATGATGCAGACCGAGCATTATACAAAGCGAAAGAAAACGGCAGAAATCAAATTCAAATTAACTTATAAACATTGTCTGGAATTTTACGAATGCTGCCAGTGCGTGTTGAACAGTTTCCATTTTTACAACAGACGCATTTTTTGGAACCCCCAATTCTTTCCAGTCAGCTGAATTTGGAAATCCGCCCTTTAGAGGACCTTTTTGTATTTGCGCAAGTCGTAAAAATTTCATACCAGTATCGATTGATTTCATAATACGCATTTTTAACAAATCATCATCAATACAATTATAAGTAGCAATCAAACCTTCAATAATACAAGCGATATTCATTGGTTTTAAATCATCAATCAAAGCACCATAATATTGATCATCTTTATTCACAATTTGTTTAGGTATAAATTGTTCAACCATTTTGATAAGGTGATATTTTAACAGAAATTTTTGTTCATCAGACAACCCATTATTTTCGAGTTCAAAAAGTTTTTCTGTAGCAAGCATTGCGTTGTAGTCAAATTGAACTTCTTTTCTATCTTTACGTTTATTCGCAAGGAATAAAAGTCCTTTTATCGCACCATCAAGCCATTTTTTCTTTGGATTAAATTCGTACAAATATAAAAGTCCTAAAGGTGCGTCGCCTGTAAAGTTTCTATTTGTATTTTCATCACCAACACCGTCATTTTCTATATCATAGTAGTTATAAAACTGACCATTTTTCATTTGCATAAACAATAAGAACTGCCCCATTCCTTCAAAAACTTCATCAGGAATAAGTCCTTCACCTCTCAAATCTGAGAATGCAACTAATGCCATTGCGGTTGAAGAAAGTTTAGCTTTTTTGCATTTTAAATTTTCTTCCTCAGGATCTGAAATAGCAGCATATCGATTATAACCTATTGATTGAACATATCTGTCAACAAAATATTTTGCTGAAACTTTTCTTCGATCAGAGAGTCCCATAATGCCAAGTTCTCTTTCACACAAATATAAAGAATAAAGCATTCTGGCATGATTTGTTGTGTTATAAGAGGTTTTGTCAGTTGTATATTTGTTTTTAATATCTCTAATATAAACAAACCTGCCATTTTCCATCATATTTTCGTTTATATAAGAAAGTGCATAAATTATCGAATTATGGATTTTGGAAAGACTATTTTCGCCACCAAGAAATCTTTTAGCGTCTTTAGAAATTCGCCAAGCAAATATAGCAAGAGTTGCACCTATAAGTAAAATATAGATAATTTGTAAAATTGCACCTTCCATAATCAGATTGTAGCATAAAAGTATTGTCAAAAGTTGAAAAAAATGGTAAAATGAAGAAGTCTTTAAGACGTTAAGGCGATAAGTCTATAAGTTCAATAATTAATTATGTAACGAACTTAACGTCCTATAGTCTTAAAGACTTAATGACTTACCAAATAAGGAGAGAGTATGAAAAAGCAAACCACATATAGCTTTAAGACCTTAGGGGGGGGGTAGAAACGCTCTCGTAGTCTGGGTTTTGGCGGTTTGCACAAAATCATACCGTCATCCTGAACTTGTTTCAGGATCTATAGATATAAAATTAGAAAGGTTGTTAACAAGAATCAGATCTTGTACAACCTTGTTTTGTTATATGAAAAATTTAAGCCCTCCCAATTCTAAATATTCCCTCCCTAGACAGGGAGGGTTAGGGTGGGTGGACAATAGATTAACTTCTTGATCACTTGGTCACTGATATCTTGGTCACATCAAAATAACCACCCACCCCCAGCCCCTCCCTAGCGAGGGAGGGGAGTAGAGAACAGTAATTAAAAAAAATAGTAGTACATATAAAAAAATGAAAGGAAAAAATTATGAAAAAAACTGTAAAGAACTTGATCACTTGGTCACCTAGTCACTTGATCACTTCACAAAAATCCGCTTTTACTTTGGCAGAAGTCCTAATCACCCTAGCAATTATCGGTGTTGTTGCGGCAATGACAATCCCAACATTGATTGCAAATTATAATAAAAAAGTTATTGAAACTCGCTTATTAAAATCTTATTCAGTGGTAAACCAAGCTATTAAATTATCTTCTGTTTATAATGGAGAAACTCAAACTTGGGATAAAGATATTTCGGCGCAACCGAACTATTGGACATATGATGAACTTGAGGCTTGGTTTAACAAGTATTTAGGACCATATTTAAAACATTCAAAGGTTGAAAAGCACGTGCTCAATTATACAAACCAGGAAGGTGGCGACGTGTCTGACGAACGAATGCTTGTGTATTTATTTGATGGTTCAATTTTATCTTTGCAAACTATTAATACATATGACGCAGGTTTGTTTGTATCAAATAATATTGAAAATCCAGTAGCTGGAAAAGATGAGTTTGCTTTTAGATTTTCGTCTAATAATGGGGCTAATCTCTTTTTTGAACCATATAGTCCTAGTCCTTCATACTTTGATGGTTTTGATGGCTCTATTGAAAGTGCTAAAAATGCACAAAGATATGGTTGTTATCAAGAAACCAGAATGTTATGTACAAAATTAATTCAACTAAATGGTTGGAAAATCCCTGAGGATTATCCTTACATACATTAAAAAACTCCCTTTTGGGAGTTTTTTAATGTGTTAGAATTTTTTTAGTTTTGCATATGCAGCATCCATAGCTTTTTTGCCCATTTTGCCAAAATCTATTGTGTACATAATACTTTCACCAACTGTCATAACATCAACAATATGCCCAACCCCAAGTTTTTCGTGGAAAACTCTTTCCCCAGTATTGAAAACATAATCTATCGAAGTGTTTTCTCGTTGAAGTTTCATTTCTTGCTCTTTTATCAAGTCTTCTTGACGTTGGCGGTTGCGTTCTTCAACCATACGTTTTATAGCATTGTCTTTAAAAAGTTGTTTTACTTTTTCTTCATCACGTTGTTTATTAGCTTGTGATTTAACCAAAATTGTACGGCTTGGGGTTCTGTTTGAAGCCATTTGATCTCTTTTTTGAGGTACGACAAAACCTTTACCAAAACCTGTTGACGGTTTCACATATCCGTAACTATCAGCTTGAGCAGTTGAATAACTTCTGCCTGAATCGCCTGTTCTGGCTTTTGAAACGGCATCTCTGAATGTTGATGAATTTTGGCTTCTGCCTTCAAAAGTTGACATTTCCAAGAGTTTTCTTGGGATTTCTTCAATGAATCTTGAAGGATTGTAGTATTTATATTCACCCCACATTTGACGACGTTTTGCAGAAATCAGGTATAATTTTTCTTCTGCACGAGTTACACCAACGTACATTAATCTGCGTTCTTCTTCTAGTTCTGATAGCGAATTAAAAGTTCTTTGGTGAGGGAAAACACCTTCGTCCATACCAGCCAAAAATACCACAGGGAATTCCAAACCTTTTGCTGAGTGTAATGTCATTAAGGTTACATTGTTTGAAATATTATCCATTCCGTCAACGTCTGATACCAGGGCAACTTGTTGTAAAAATTCACCCAGAGCATTTTCTATTTCTTCAGGTTCAAATTCTTCTGCAACGTTTACTAATTCTTGTAAGTTTTCTATATCTGCATCAGCTTCAGGAGTATTTTGAGATTGAAGTTCCGCTAAGTATCCTGTTTTTTCGATTACTAAAGTTACAAATTCTCTCAAATTGTGTGTTTTTTCCGCATCTTTGAATTTTAAAATCAATGTTGCAAAATCTTTTAATTTAGATTGAACTTTTGCACTTAATTCAGACGAATCATCAAGTTCTTGTATTGCTTGGAATAAACTTATATCACGTTCATCAGCAAATGATTGAAGACTTTTCACAGTAGCTTCACCTATTGCACGTTTTGGAACATTAATAATACGACGTAAACTTTGAGAGTCATCTGTATTATAGATTAATTTCATATATGCAATGATGTCTTTAATTTCTTTACGATCGTAAAATTTAAGCCCCCCATAAATTCTGTAAGGGATTCCTGATGCCATACACGCTTCTTCTAAAGAACGTGATTGAGAATTTGTGCGGTAAAGAATTGCGTATTTGTTATAATCCCCACCACTGTTTTGTTTGATTTTGCTCACGATAAAGTTTGCTTCATCAGCTTCATCTTGAGCTTCGTAGTAGTCAATTAATTCACCGTCACCTTTTTGTGAATATAAGAATTTTTCAACACGTTCTTCGTTATTTTCAATAATTGCGTTTGCAACGTTCAAAATATTTGCAGTTGAACGATAGTTTTGTTCTAACTTAATCAATTTAGCGTTTCTAAAATCTTTTTGGAAGTTCAAAATAATTGTGTAATCTGCTCCACGCCAGCTATAAATTGATTGGTCAACATCACCTACAACACACAAAGAACGCTCAGGTGGGATTTCTGATTGCATGTTTGTATAAAGCATGTTTACAAGTTTGTATTGAGCCAAGTTTGTATCCTGGTACTCATCTACTAAAATATGTTTGAACTTGTTGAAATAGTATTCTCTGACTTGTGCATTTTGCTCTAATAATTTTACTGTTAAAAGCAACATGTCATCAAAGTCTATAGCATTATTGTTATTTAAAGAATTTTCGTATTCTTCAAAAATTGATGCAATTTTTTGTGATTTAAAATCACGGGCAAATGTTGCAAAAGTATATGCATCTTGCATTTTGTTTTTAGCATTTGAAATAACTGTTTTTACAAGTTTTGGGGCATAAATTTTATCATCAAGATTTAATTTTTTAATAGCTTGTTTTATTACGGCAACGGAATCAGTTTCATCATAAATGCTGAAATTTTTATCCAATTTTTTACCTGATTGGAAATTATAATTTTCAATATTTTCACGTAAAATTCTTCCGCAAATTCCGTGAAAAGTACCTACCCACATATATTTAACTACGTCTTCACCTAAAATGCTTCCAAGACGTTCTTTCATTTCACGAGCGGCTTTGTTTGTAAAAGTTACTGCCAAAATATCTCTTGCTCTACCATAATTATTTTGGATTAAATGTGCAATACGAGTTGTCAAAACCTTTGTTTTGCCAGATCCTGCACCTGCCAGTATTAATAGGGGGCCTTTTACTGTTTCTACTGCTTCTCTTTGTTCCTTATTAAGATTTTCTAATATATTTTCCACAAACCTATTCCCAAAATCTGATTTTCATGCTATAATACATCATATGCGAAAAATATATTAATTGCAAAAGGTAGGAAAAATGACAGAAATTTTTATGACGCTAAAAGATGATGACAAAGAAAAACAAAGTTCAATTGTAGTACCTATTGATGAAGACATGGATACAGTTTCACATTCGCCAAACACTGTTGACGAATTAGCTATGGAACTTGCTACAATCAAACAGTCGGCGAAAAAAATTGCCATTATCGGAAGCCGTAACCTTCCTATCACGCATCAGCAAATGATTGAAACATTATCTCAAGCTCTTGTTATGCAAGGCAATACAATTATCACATCAGGTGGTTCTTCAGGAACAAACGCAGCTGCTATCCGTGGTGCTATGAAGGCTAATCCTGATAAATTAAAAGTTATTTTACCTCAAACCATTGGTCAACAACCATCAGATGTTCAGGATCAATTAATCGGTGTGCCAAATATCGTTGAACATTCTGACAGAGCTATGATGACTCTTGCAGATGCCTCTCGTGTTTGTAACAGAGAAATTATTGATGATTGTAATCAATTAATATGCTTCTTATCACATACAAGTAAAACTCTTCACAACGCAGTTCAATATGCAGAAGAAGGTCACAAAGTTATTACTGTATTTTATTTAGATTAATACGAGCATAATTAAAGGTTTTTTATGTTTAAAAAATTAACAGGTAAAAATCCTAGAGATTTTGAATTCGCAGCTAATCATGTTATGAACAATGCTGACGTGAGTATTTTTGCTGAACTTGTTGAAAAAGACAGTTTTTTATTCGATTTTGTAAAACAAAATGTCGCAGAGCGCTTGGCAAAAGCTACAAATGAAAACAATTGGAAAACTGTAATTTCATTTTTAAAATATTATTCACCAAGTTATGAAGATTTTATTTGTTCAACGCTTGCACGTTTTGCAGACGAAGATTTGACAGATGAAATGTTGGACTTGTTTGAGAATGGTACAGATGATGAAAAAACTTATATCGCAAAATTTTTCTCATATATTCAAGATCCATTGTCTGTTGAATTATTGAAAAAATATGCAAATTCTGACAATGATTATTTGAGTACAAATTGCGCAAGTACATTAGGTGCAATGAAGGAAGAAACTTCTTTCATTGAGGCATTGGAAAAATTAAACTCTAATGATGAATTTGAAAAACTTTCTGCTGTGAAATTTTTGGTTAATTATGGGAGAAAAGATATTGTACCAAAATTAATTGATGCAATGAAAAATTCACCTATGGCAGAAAATATAGCAGGTGAAATCCCATATTTAGAAAATTTATTTAACATATTAGACGACAATTTTGAAAATGGATTGTTGACTTTGAACTATATAATTAATGGCTTGGGAGAGATTTTGGGGCTGTCACAGGTGTTTGATTTTGAGCTTTATGACGTTTTTGAATACCTGATGACTCGTGATCATGACAGTCGTGTTGCAGTTGTATTGTTGAATGCAAGAGAAAAATTCGAAACACTGACAGAAAACGACGAGTATTTATTTGATGAAGATAAAAACACAAAGAATGAAGTTCAAGATATCAAAAAACTTTTGATGAATACTGATAAGAAGGTCTTGTTATCCAAAGTTAATCAAGAACTAAGAGAAGATAGTGCCTTTGTTTATACGGCGTTGGATTTTGCAAGTGATTTGGGAGAAATCAGAGAACTTTTGAAATGTAATAATCAAACAATTATTTTAAAGACTGCAGAAGTTTTAAAATCCTTGGGAAATCTTGATGATACGGCAAAAACAGTTGCATTGTTAAAAGTAACGGATGATAATATTAAATCAATTATCAGAGCTTTGTGATATAATTCTATTATGAATTTTGAAGAAAAGACTTTGGACTCTGAATATGTTTATAAAAGTAGGGTTATAGATGTTCGTTTTGACAACGTTGAAATTACAACAGGCAGAAAGTCAAATCGAATTGTTGTAGAGCATCCGGGTGGTGTTGTTATTGTTGCTCAAAAAACACCTGAAACTATTTTAATGGTCAAACAATATAGATATCCTATTAGAGAAACTGTTTTAGAGCTTCCTGCAGGGAAACTTGAAAAGGGTGAAGATCCTTTTGAAGCTGCGAAAAGAGAATTGGAAGAAGAAACAGGCTACAAATCGGACAATTGGCAAAGTTTAGGGTATATAAATACAACTCCAGGTTTTTGTAATGAAAAATTGTATTTATACCTTGCTCAAGATTTGGAATTTGTTGGAGAGCATCCTGATGATGGTGAAATAATTCAATGTTTTGAATACAAAATTGAAGAAATTTTTGATAAAATTAAATTAGGCGAGATAAACGACTCCAAAACAATTTGTGGGTTAATGAGGGCTTTTAAATTATGATTAAAATGATTGCGACAGATATTGACGGAACTATTTTAAACTGGAGTGGTGAATTTAGCCCAAGAGTTGTTGAATGTATAAAGGAATTAACGGCTCAGGGAATTAAAGTTGTTTTGGTTACTGGCAGAATGCACAGTTCAACGTTCCCTATCGCACAAAAACTGGGTTTAGATACTC
>SUTY01000095.1 GCA_015152455.1 Cyanobacteria bacterium SIG32 | reverse complement strand
AAGACATGGAAAGTGGTTATCCTGGAAACGTTCAGGCAAGTGTAATTTATAAATTTGACAACAATAACAATTTGCATATTCAATACAAAGCAACAACTGATAAGGATACTTTGATCAATATGACAAATCATACATATTTTAATCTTGATGGTGCAGAAAATACTCAAGAAGGTTCCGTATTAGATCATATTGTTACTTTGCCAAATTCTTCAAGTTTTACTCAAAATAGTGAAATTGCAATTCCAACAGGTGAGATTGTAGATGTAGAAAATACTCCGTTCGATTTCAAAACATCAAAACGGATTGGTGATGTTATAAGTTCTGATTACGAACAGATTAAAATTGGTTCAGGTTTTGACCAAAATTATTGTATTGATAATTATGACGGCAAGTCTTTAATTGAAGTTGCAGATGTTAAATCCCAAAAGACAGGTATAAATTTAAAAGTTTCAACAAACTTACCAGGATTTCAATTCTACACAGCAAATCATCTTGGTAAATCCGCTCAACCAAACGGCAAAAGCGGAACAAGATACGAAAAACGCTCAGCGTTTTGTGTAGAACCACAGTTTTATCCGAATGCAGTAAATACAGAAAGTTTTAAAGAAAAAGGTATATTAAAAGCTGGTGAAGAATATAACAGAGAAATAGTTTATTCTTTCAGTGTGAATAAATAAGGGAACATTAAATGGCAAATAATTTAGAAGATATTATTAGAGTGAGTAGAGGCGAAGAGTTAGCTGATTTAGTAATTAAAAATGCAAAACTCGTAAATGTTTTATCGGAAGAAATTTATGAAACTGATATTGCTGTAATTGGTGATAAAATTGCAGGGATTTCAAAAGGTTATAAAGGTAAAAAAGAAATTGATGCAAAAGGTGCATATGTAACACCGTCTTTTATTGATGGACACGTTCACATTGAAAGTTCAATGCTTATGCCGTCTGAATTTGCCAAAATGGTTTTAGCATCAGGTACAACAACTGTGATTTCTGATCCACATGAAATTGCTAACGTTATGGGTTTGCAAGGTATAAGTTTTATGCGTGAAGCAACAAAAAATCTTCCATTGGATGTTTATTTTATGCTTCCATCTTGTGTTCCAGCAACAAATCTTGAAACTTCGGGTGTTGAATTAAATAGCTACGATTTGGCTCTTTTAATTGATGCTCCTTGGGTTTTGGGGGTTGCAGAAATGATGAATTTTAATGGTGTTGTAAATTGTGAAAGCAACGTTTTGAGTAAAATTCAGCTTGGTCTTGATAAAAAGAAAAGAATTGATGGACATGCGCCACACTTGTCAGGCAAGGAATTAGATGCGTACGTTGCATCAGGAATTACATCAGATCATGAATGTACAAATCCGCAAGAAGCAATCGAAAAAATTCGCTCAGGCATGTACATAATGGTTAGAGAAGGCACTGCAGCAAGAGATTTGGAAGCACTTATTCCTGTTTTGAAAAAATATAATACAAGAAAATGTCTGTTTGTAACTGATGACAGAAATGCTAAACATTTGATGAGTCATATTTCAGGTATGGTAAAAACTGCGGTTTCAATGGGTGTTGAACCGATTAAAGCTATTCAAATGGCAAGTTTAAATACGGCTGAATACTTTGGACTTTCTAATATTGGAGCTGTTGCACCTGGTTACAAAGCAGATTTTGCGATTTTTGATAATTTGGAAGATTTTACTCCTAAAAAAGTTTTCAAAAATGGTATTCAAGTTGCAGAAAATGGCAAAATTACGACTGATATGTCAGAATTTAAACTTCCGCAACTTAGAGGTTCTGTGAACATTCAATATTTATACAGAGAAAATCTGCAAATAAAAGTTCCAAATAACAGGCATGAGATGAAAGTTATAAACGTTGTTCCAAAACAACTTATAACTAAAATGACTTATGAGCCGATTAAAAATGAAAACGGTTTTGCAGTTTCTGATACTGAAAAAGATATTTTGAAAATAGCAGTTATAGAACGTCATAAAGCAACCGGCAATATCGGTTTAGGATTTGTGAAAGGATTTGGTTTAAAATCTGGTGCTATTGCGTCAACTGTTGCACACGATAGTCACAATATGATTGTCATAGGTACAAATGATGAAGATATGTACTATGCTGCAGTTGAGCTTGTAAAATCTCAAGGTGGTAAAATTATTGTTGAAAATGGTAAGACACTTTGCCATTTACCATTGCCGATTGCAGGTTTGATGTCTGATTTACCAAACGAAAGAGTAATTGAAAGATTGGACGATTTGTCCAAAGCATCTCAAAAAATCGGTTGCAGTATTTCAGATCCGTTTATGAGCATGGCATTTTTATCATTATCTGTAATTCCAGAAATTAAAATTACGGATAAAGGTTTAATTGATGCGAAAAAATTTGAAGTAACCGAATTGTTTTAAAAGTCCACCCACCCCCAGCCCCTCCCTAGCAAGGGAGGGGAGAAAGCAAAACAATTCTAGTTAAGGGAGTAGAACAAAACAAGTTTGAAGGGTAAAAGTCCTCCCTTGTTAGGGAGGATTTAGGTGGGTGGACTATTGGTTATAATACTTATTATGTATTATTTATGCTAAAATTTAAGTATGAAAAAATTTTTAGTGGTAGATGATTCACCAAGTTGGGTAAGACATCACATATTTAATATTAAACATATTTTAGGTGAAGAAAATGTAGAAATTTTTATGGCATTTTCTGCTCGTGAAGCGGATCAGGTTTTATCAGCAAATATTGATGAACCTTTTGATTTTATTTTTACAGATATGCAAATGGAAACAGATTTTTTACCTCTAAACGCTGGTGAATGGGTTATTAAACAAGCGCAATTTTACCCTGAATATAAAAAAACTCGCATTGTTATAATTTCTGCAAGCCCTGTTATAAACAAATTGGCTGAAAAATATGATGTGGAATTTATTCCAAAAAGATTATGCCAAACAACAACTGAGTATGAAAAAAAGATTTTATGTGTTAAAAATCAACTAAACAAACTAGACACAAATTAAAAAAAATGTTATAATAAGAAAAAAGAGAATAAGTTGGCGGAACGAATGAATGACACAACACAACACAACACAACACAACACAACACAACACAACACAACACAACACAACACAATTGTAGCTTAAACAAAAATAGAAGTCATAAAAGATTAAGATATATAAAAGAGCTGTTCGCTGTTGAATGGTTGGATAGTTTAAAGGTTTTATTCTGTCATCCTGAACAACAGTACCGTCATCCTGAACTTGTTTCAGGATCTATTAATATAAAATTTGAAAGGTTGTTAACAAGAATCAGATCTTGTACAACCTTGTTTTGTTGTATGAAAAATTACAACATTTCATCCAGAACAACAACAATACACGTCATCCTGAATTCATTTCAGGATCTGTTACAAAA